>JAIRMI010000043.1 GCA_031258795.1 Puniceicoccales bacterium
TAATTTACCTGCCTCCCTATTTTCCCAGACCTCAATCCCATCGAAAAATTCTGAACTAACCTCAAAGGGACACTTTCCGACATCCTCCACCTCTTCCCTTCCCTCTTCGACGCTATTCAGCATGCTTTTCTAAAGTGAGATGACTACCTATTTTCCGGACCTCAATCTCATCGAAAAATTCTGGGCGAACCTCAAACGGAAACTCTCCCATATCCTCCACCTCTTCCCTTCCCTCTTCGACGCCATCTAGTATGTCTTTCTCAAGTAAGATGACTATATTGCCTTCAACTTGGCCCCTTTATTTTGAGATTCGCGTTAAGGGTTATTAAGATAAGCTGCTAAGTCTAGTTAAATCCGGTGCGATCTTCAGCTATTCTGCCTTGACAAATTTGCTATCGGGGCTTTTTCATATTAAAAGATATGAATACAAGCAACAATGTTAATTTTAATGTCTTTGACCTTAACCCTGCCTATTGGGGTAAAATATCCTCAAATGTGGCGCGTTCGGGAAATTCCACCCTTATCCGCAAAGAAGTTGATGGGCTGGAATTCGTAGTTAGCGTTTCCAGTGGTGCTAGGGATTTTGTAACGATAAAATCATGCTATGTGCCCGCGATGTTCCGTTATCCGCGAGAGATAACAAGTTGCACTATGATTCGCATTGACGATATTCAGCGCATAGTGGACGAAATTGAAAAGATAAATGGAGAAATAGGTAAATTTATCCAGAAGAAACTTAAAGAGAGAGCGGGGCAAGTTTCACCCTATTGAAGCCTTACATAATTTTTACTTTGAGGGGTAAAATTTGAAGAGTAAAATTTTTAAAAGCACAATTTGCATGTTAAAGGTACGTCAATTTCATTGGCGGAGTGTTAGTATTTTTTTTACTGGCTTTCATTGTAGTACTTTACTTAAATTTTTGAACTTTGCTAAACTTTGCTAAATAGAGCTTCAAAGAGGTGGTATTGCTAAAAATTCAATAATTTTAATTATGTTAAAGAAAACTCCATTTATACTTTTGATCCTAATCGTCGTAGCATTTTCGTGCGGAAGTTTATTGCCAGTACCATTGCTGCGTATGTTTCTTGGGATTAGCGTCACCCTAAAATCGGTCATAATTTTCATTTTGCCCATACTTATCTGTGGCTTACTCTTTTCCACTTTTCACCGCCTCGGAGGAAATGCGTCGCGCATTGTAGCAATGGCACTGCTCCTGCTTTGTTGCTCAAACTTTATTGCCACATACCTCAGCCACTTTGTCGGGGAAGCAGTGTATTCTTCTATGCAATTGTCTTTCGACCAGATATCCCCGGCGGGAGAGTTGATGCCGTTGTTTGACTGGCAATTGCCGAAAATCATCCCCAATGCACTGGCGATGGTACTGGGCCTTTTGGGAGGAATTTTCATTCCCAAGGCGATGCCGCACTACGTTACAAAATTATCCAATGTGATTGATTTGATTGTCGCTCAGCTACTTAGGGGCATTTCTTGGATCATTCCGCCGTTCCTTTTTGGCTTCCTCCTGAAAATGAAATATGATGGACTGATGGCACTGCTCATTCGCCAATATGCCCCCGTTGTGGCGATCATTATAGTCGCTTTGGTGATTTATTTATTCCTCTTTTTTTTCTTTGCCAATGGTATGCAGCTCCAAAAAACGGTGAAATGTTTGAAAAACATGATTCCTCCCGTGTTGTGCGCCTTTGGCAGTATGTCAAGCGCCTCTGCGCTACCCTACACCATCATCGCCGCAGAGAAAAATGCAACCAATAAATCTTTGGCAAAATCAATGGTCTCCATGACAACAAATGTCCATCTCATGGGAGATTGCATAGCTATCCCCATTCTCATCTATGCCATTCTTAGGAGTTATGGCTTCTCATTGCCGTCTCCTTCGCTCTATTTGATTTTCGTTTTGCAGTTCGTCATCGCGAAATTCTCCGTGGCTGCCGTGCCAGGCGGCGGCATCATAGTGATGCTGCCCATCATAGAGCGCTGTTTCGGTTTCAACGGTGCAATGTCGTCGCTGATTTTTTCTCTGTATATCCTACTCGATCCCATTTGCACCTCCGCCAACGTACTTGGGAACGGGGCGCTTGCTCAGCTCATTGATGGTATCGTCCTGCGCTTCAAATTAGCGAAAAATTTTACAAAACTCCAATAAATGTTAAATCAAAAACCGTTTTGCGAAAAAGCGGGCCTAATTCGTTATATTTTTGAAAGTTTCATAAAAAAATGGCACATATTTTCCCAAATCGGCGGAGGAATTGAACCTACGCAAAACGTTTCGCGAGGACCTCTTTCGCCTAAAACGAAATATCTTGGCATTTTAGGCTGTTTTATAGAGGGAAAAATAGGTACAAAAGCTTAGCATTTATGCCTGTAAAGTCACACCTCTTTCTCCTTCAGCACCTCCATTCTACTTTTTTTTCTTCCGCAAACCGTCTGCTTTCGCAAACAATCTCGCAAGCTCTAGAACGTTGTCCTCCACACATTTCCTTCTTGAAATTTTTGTCTCTTTACTCTTCATTTTTACCTTTTCCATAAAAATGTGCCTTGTCGTTGAAATAATCTCGATGAAACGCGGGTACATTCGCGAAAGCGATGCTAAGGTAGTTTGGAATCTGCTATCAGACCAACCTTTCTCGAAAATTTACAATGTAAAAATACCTAATGTAGGACTGCTACAAGTATTTTATTAGATGTAAATAATTCGTAAAAAAGATCGATAATTCGTAAAAAGGTACAATTATCCGGCCATGGAAAAGTTTCTAAAAAAATTATGGGCCCTTGGAGGGCTATTAGCGGCGGTATTATTTTCCCAGCAAACTCTGTTAGCGCAACTGGAGAACGAAACATCTGGGGAAAATGTGCCAACGAAACAGGTTAAGACTATCATTCCGGTAGTGATTTCTTTTGATAGACACTTTGCTCTGCAGGCGTACGTAACCGTGATATCGGCATTAAAAAATGCTAACAAGGATACCACTTATCACTTCCATTTGCTGGTTTATCCAAACTTTGAACAAATTTTTAAGGACGAAGCCACCAAGGTCAGCGACAAGTACGATTGCCAAATTAGTATCATTGAAGTGGAAACGAAATTGTCCGATGTGAAAACGCCACAGTTTCCCATGCCGCCGTTCATGTATCAACGGTTGAAGATTGCGGATTTGCTGCCACCAAGCTGTAAAAAATGTCTTTGTTTGGGCACAGGCGTAATGGTGCGCCATGACCTCGCAGAACTGTATAACACAGATATCGATGGCTATTATATCGCCGGAGTAAGGGATGAAACTTCATTTTTTTACGAAAAACCCATACACTACACTACTTCGGCACTGGGAGTGAATTCCGGAGTGGTGCTTATGAATCTTGACCTAATTCGCAAGGATGGTCTAACTGAGAAATTTCTTGCCGCTTTAGAGCAAGGCGTTAACGGAAAGAGACCTTTTATGAACCCGGAACAGTATGTTTTGAATAAGGTGTGTGACGGCAAAATAAAATTTTTAGACAGAAAATACAACTTGCAGCAGGATTTTTTGCCGGAGGAAAGAAAATTTCATAAATTCCCAGGAGGAGGGGAAGCTCCTTTGACTGGGGCGCAAAAGGAAGCAACGTGTGATGATCCATGGATAGTTGGTGTTAGCGGGCCAATGCAAATGAG
>JAIRMI010000021.1 GCA_031258795.1 Puniceicoccales bacterium
GGATCAGGATGGTAAGATCGGATTGTTCGTCGGCTTGGACGTATCCTTCCAATTGGAGGCGATATTTTTTCCTGATAATATGCTTCAATTGGAGGGGAAACACGAAATTAAACTGCCAACGGGTACATGGTTCCATAACTATTTGGTTGCCACTTTGGTATATATTTGGGGGGGTAAATAATTCGAAAAGTGGTGGCTGCCCATCCGGCTGTTTTTCGCTTTTCCACGATGCTTTTTTTTCTTCAAAATTCAGCAATTTTGATGTAGCATGAGAGATTGGCGCACTGCTTACCACGATGGGGAAAGGCGCGACTTTCCATGCGGTGATACTTTTTTTTAGTGCGAAAAGTACCGCACCGATCATGGTGATCATTGCCGCAACAAATATGTATTTTTTATGTTTCTTCGAAAGGTCCATAGGTCGAATAAGTATGAAGTTTAGCCTTTAAAAAAAGATTTTCCAGCTTAAATTTTCACAAAAATGGTATCATTCTTTTTTGTTAAAGAATTGCAATTTTTCTGGACAAAAGCGAAAGACTGGTGTCTAATGCGCTACTATTAAGTAATGTCTGAATATATTGAAGTTACGGGGAAAGTGGTTGCCGTTTTACCGGGGACTATGTTTAGAGTGGAGTTGCCAAATAAGCACGTGGTTTTAGCTCACATTTCTGGAAAATTGAGAAAAAACTTTATCAAGCTAATGGTTGGAGACGTTGTTAAGATGGAGATGAGTCCGCAGGATTTGGGGAAAGCCCGCATAACTTTCAGAATGAAGAATGTCGATACGCCGCGCAATACGCCCATACACAGCTTTGGTCCCAAGCGCAATTCTCGAAATAAAAAAGCGACATAATGAATGATACGATAGCGGCACTGGCTACTCCCCAGGGCGAGTCGGCCATTGCAGTTGTTAGGATTTCCGGAGATCGATCCCTAGCTCTCCTAGGAAATGTTTTCGCTGAAAAAAATATCAGCGCCCGGGTGATATACCACGGAAACTACCTGTCCAATCTTGGTGAAGTTTTGGATGAGGTATTGTTTGTGTTTTTTCGGGGAAAATCGTCCTACACCGGTGAAGATTCGGCGGAAATTTATACCCACGGTAATATGCTTATCGTCACCAAGATTCTCGAAGATTTATGCAAACGCGGCTGCAGGGTGGCCGATCGGGGAGAATTTACAAAGAGGGCATTCCTAAATGGGAAACTCGATCTTTGCCAGGCAGAAGCAGTTGCCGACATAATACATGCCTCCAGTGAAGCTGCTCTTGCCGTAGCACGGAGGCAATTGTCCGGCAAACTTAGCGAAAAGTTACATGTATTGAATAATGAATTGATGGAAGTTCTGGCTCTACTTGAAACGCACATTGATTTTGTGGAAGAGGAGATAGAGGGCAATGAACTCGGCGGTACAGTTGCTAAAAGAATGGATGAGCTTATTTCTGCCATTGATCTGCTGCTTGATGGCGGCCGCTACCGATCAGTCCTCAGTGGCGGGCTCAACACCGCAATCATCGGGGCTCCGAATGCTGGGAAAAGTAGCCTATTGAATTGCCTGTTAAATGCGGAACGGGCCCTGGTTAGCCCCATTGCAGGAACGACACGCGACTTTATAACAGAAAAAATCATGATTGGCGGTCACGTGGTGAACTTGTTCGACACGGCTGGATTGCGCAGGGATGCGGATTCGGAACTGGAGTTGCGCGGTATGGAAAAAAGCATAGAGCAAATTCAGTTGGCCGATGCCTATTTGCTAGTGATTGACAGTAACGCGGACCAGTCCGCATTGGATGATAAAGTTTTATCGTTGCTCGGCGAAGATAACTGCCTGGTTTTGGAAAATAAGAGTGATTTACTGCCTAGCCGCTCCTGGGGAGATTTTTTACCGAGGTGCGAACATGGGCGAATTTCCATACTTAACGAACCCGAGCGGACCAGATTACTCGTTGCCAATTTCCTGGCAAAGCGCTGTTTCTTACCAGCTGAGGTGGATATCGTTGTCAATGGGCGGCACATTGATATCCTAACTCGAGCCAAGCAAGCTATCGATCAGACGAGGAAAACTTTGCCAACAATTGGGGTGGAGTTTTCGGCAAACAATCTGCGGGATGCCCTCGAAATCCTAGGTGAAATGACGGAGCGCTACGACAACGAATCAATGCTGGATAAGTTGTTTAGTACGTTTTGCGTGGGAAAGTAATCTTCACAGTGCGGTATTGCTATGTTCCGCCATTATTTTGCCGAGAGCCTTTTCCGTTGCTGTTGGTGGATTGTTAATAGCGTTGTCAACGCCGTCAGTGCTTGACTCCAGGTCCTCATCCCGCTTCAAGTCTGTCAAGTCTAAACTCTCTATCTTTTGCTCTTCTTTGGTTCCATGCACCTTGGATTTGTCACTTACCTGCACGTTACTAGAATCTATAATTGAAACGTTTTTGTTTGTGCCGGAGTTAAACTTGCTATAGCCTGTGTCCGATATATTATTTCCTATTTCCGTTGCCATGATTCCCCTCCATTTGATTTTCAAAGGAAAATAACAAAGATGGGAAAATTTTCAACATTTATTTACGACAAAATTAAATCTTAGTAAAATCTTGGTGGAATATACAAAATTTTGTCATATTTGTGTGGGCACCTATGACTTTCAAATCCTCAAATATTTCCACCGACTGCACGAACTGCATAAACGCAAAATGCTCGCTAACGAAACTCATAGCAGAAAAATTGCCGGTAGCGATCTACTCACTAACCTATAACATTCCCCGAAATAAGATTTGTGTGAATTTTGTTTCAGAAAATTTTGAGGATGTTACAAAGTGCGCTGTCGAGCTGTTTAAAAATTATCGAGATTTTGCCGAAATGGTTACTTCCGATAAGCGAATGTTTTGGAATGCTTTCGACAAATATGCTTCCAAAGCGGGCTCATTTGTACGGCAATATGAAATTCGGGTCCCTTCAGGAGGTTGCCAGGAATTACTGGACTATTGCCACTATAAATATTGGGATAATGGTGAAGTCAAATACGTAGGTGTAATTGCCAATAGAACCAATAAAAAAATAACCGATTTGGCACTGCGCATGAGTGAAGACCGATTAGCGGTGGCACTGGAAGGTGCGAGTGCAGGGCTTTTTGACTGGATTCGTGAAAAAGGCAACATTATTTTTTGTAACACACAGGCGCTTGCGCTATGTGAAATAAATACGTGTGAAACAACAGTTTGGCGATGTTTACGCGTGATTGCCCCGCGATTTTTAAAGATGTGTATCAGCAGTTTGCGCAGTGTTTTAGATGGAAAGAGCACCTCTTTCAGCCTTGAATTCAACTTGCGCGATAACGAGGATCGCTGGCTATGGGTATCGGGCAAGGCGGTGTCTGTCGATGCTGCCAATAAACGGCCCTTACGCATCGCTGGGATCATACGCGATATCACGATCAGCAAGCAGCTCATCATCGAACGGGAACGAATGAATGAAATTCTTGAGGAGCGCATACGGGAACGCACGGCCCAGCTCGAGGAGGAATTAGCAACGAAGCTTGCCGCCGAGCAGCAATTAGTGGAAAATCTTAGAAAGGAGAAGGAGCTCAACGATGCAAAGACCACATTTGTTAACATGGTTTCCCATGAATTTCGCACGCCACTGGCAATTATACAGGGATCCGTCGACCTCCTCGGAAAGTACCATGAAAGATTGTCCGCCAGTGAGCGGGCGGAATGTCTAAGCAGCGTCAACAAATCCATACAACGCATGACCCGAACTATGGATGATATTTTCATACTCGGCAAAATGAAAAATAATCAGCTAAAGTTTTCCCCTGCAGAAGCGGATGTTTTGGTAACTTTTCACAGCATCTTGGAAAATGTTGAATGGCTACACGGTAGCAAGCGCATCGTTTTTGAAGTTAACCAGAATGTACCGCCGAAGTTACATCTCGATGAAGGATTGTTGTACCACATAATATCAAACTTGGTGAACAACGCCTTGAAATATTCTCCCAGTGAAAAACCCGTCATTTGCAATTTAAATTACAGAGGCGGTGTGTTGGAAACTTACGTTGAAGATTTTGGCATCGGCATTCCGGAAAAAGACAAAGCAAACATTTTCAAACTCTTTCACCGTGGTTCCAATGTTAAAAACAAACAGGGTGTTGGCGTAGGGATGTTTATCGTGAAATATTGCGTCAATTTGTACCGTGGGTCCATAGCAATTTTATCCAAAGACAGCGGCGGGACGATATTTCGTGTTAAATTACCAACAACGAGGGTTGATCGATGAAAAAGATACTTTTAGTGGAGGACGATACGCATTTGTGCGCCTTGCTGTCCAAAATGCTAAAATTTGAGGGCATTGATACTGTTATTGCCAGCGATGGCAGCGTAGCTCAAGAAATTCTCGGAGAAATAGGCGACACCATCGACGTAATTCTGTGTGATGTCATGATGCCCAACGTTAGCGGCTACGAATTTTTAGCACACATCAAACACACGGTAAAATTTGCCAATATACCGTTCATATTTTTAAGTGCCTGTGTATCAAAGGAAGAGGAAAGTCACGGTCGCGCCCTTGGTGCTCAAGCCTTCCTTAAAAAGCCAGTGGATATCTTTACCTTACTCTCTGCCCTGTGCTCCTCCAACGAAGGCCTATGTAGGCTCACAGCCACATAAGTTCCTCATTGCTTTTTGTAACTTTTTCTTGTTGTCTCCTTCTCATTTGACCAATAACATTAGCACACCTTAGTGAAAGTTAAACCTATGTAGGTTTGTTGCCCATGAATTTTTCACGGCGGAAACTTAGGCAGCCATTTCCACCTTTCCCAGCACTTAGCCATATGTTTTTTACTTCGTCTACAAACATCGAAGTTAATAGGTGAGCAATGGCACTGTTTTG
>JAIRMI010000075.1 GCA_031258795.1 Puniceicoccales bacterium
CATTGACGTTCCCAGCGGTCTCAGTTTTTCCCGAAATCAGCCCGCCCAAAGCCACCACAAACGGCATGTAGCTTGCTTACCAAGTCCTCCTTTGGTTCGCCCGATGTGGCGCGGTGAAGACCCCCTTTTTTTAGGCTTGCCGCTGTCCTGTAAGTCTTTCAGCAGTTTACCGGCGCCAACGATGTCATTGACGTTCCCAGCGGTCGGCAACAGCCTTACCGGCCGCCCGAGGCCATCACAAACGGCATGTAGCTTGCTGCCGGGTCCTCCTTTGGTCGCCCGATGCGCCGCGGCGAAGACCCACTTTTTTTAGGCTCGCTGCTGTCCTGTAAGTCTTTCAGTAGTTCACCGGCGCCAACGATGTTGATAGGGGCAGGACTCATAAATTCAAATAAAAGAGGAAGGAGCAGGGGATGCAACCGGATTAGCCCAACTTGCGATCAAAAAAATTGGAGAAAGCGCATCCAATTAAAATTTGATCAAAAAGTATTTACAAAGGCTTTTGATCGCCAATAATTGGGATGGTGAAAGATAAAACAATTTTCGAAAAAATAATAGACCGGGAGGTGCCGGCAGAAATTTTAATGGAGACGGATGATGCCATTGTGCTAAGGGATATAAATCCTCAGGCGCCGATCCATGTTCTGGTGATCCCTAAACGGAAAATTGAACATATTTCCTCCATAAATAGCGGGGATGCTAAAGTTGCCGCAAACTTACTATTAACGGCAACAACCTTTGCGAAGAAAAATGGCATCGCCAGTTATCGCCTCGTAATAAATAATGGATCGTTGGCCGGTGAGACTGTTCACCATCTGCACATTCACCTATTGTCTGGGAGGGAAATGGGTTGGCCTCCGGGATGAGGCAAAATTAATGGCAAATTTTAAAAAAAATATTAAATTGGAATACAAAACGTATCCGTAGTTAGCAAGAAATTGAAGCTACCTCGGATTTAAGGTTGTTTCTAGATCGGCATCTTGGTTATAAAATCAGTAAGCCGAAAACTCCACTGCGAATGAGTCTGACTTATTTGGCTGGATGCAGCGATAGCGAAGCCAATCCTTAAATTCGGCATCGTAGTTAGGTAGGTCGGGCATGCAAAGAAGATTTACATGATCACTCCTTTTGCTTCGCTTTAGGGCAAGGTAAGCATTTTGATATTTGCCACAGAATATCACGGACAGGGCCTCTTCTTCGTTTTTTGTTATTATGGAGGCCCTATAATCCTGCATCCCATTGATTGCCAAGATGCTGTTTTGGGTTAAGTTAATCGGTATCTTTTCCGCGCATTTCGCCGATTCCACTATGGATAAATCATTGTTTAGCAAAAATTTCTTCTTCGCTTTGCTGCGAATGGAATATTGATCAATCGTTAGACCGTTGTGCCAGGGAAGATGGATTGGTACGCAAATGAGTGGGCACCAATAAATCGGGAATACACCCATGTTATCCAAGGAAATTTCGATGTGGATAGATAGGTCAGATAATTTGTAGCTAACCCTAGGAATGCACGTGGAGCACTGTTTGGAATCTTTTGGCTCAAATGTTAGGATTTTCCCATTTTGGGAATACGCAAAGTCCACCACAGCGAGGTCAAATTCCTCCAATCCAGCCACAGGCATAGCACGGACATTCAGCTGATGTTTGGAATTGCCATCATTAAAAATTATGTCACGCCAGGAAGCGTCCGCCAAACCAATTTGCCATTTCATCAAATTTGCCGAACCGTCTCTGGCGATAAAATAGCGGGATGGGCCAATGTCAACCTGCAATGTGCCAGTTTCTGGGATCTCCATGAAGCAACAATGCCTATGCTTCCTTATCGCTCAACTCAAAATTTCTCCAGATAGAAAATATTATGTCTTTTAAGGTTTCGTATTTTGGGTGCCAATCAAGCGCCGTCCTTGTCCCAAAGGTATCAAAATAAATGCGATCGGGATCCCCCTCCCTCTCGGGAAAATCTTCCGTAGCAATTGTTTTCCCCATAACTTCTTGGGCGCAACTGATCACCTCTTTGACGGAAATCGCTTTCCCTAAACCGACATTGAAAATTTGTTTTTCACAGCGTACTTCCAAGTGTGACATGACATTCAAGCAGGCATCGCAAAAATCATCGACATGTAAATAGTCACGCGACGCAGTACCATCTATTGTGGGATAGGATGTACCATAGACATCGATTTTTTCTCTCTTTCCTAGTGCGCACTCTATGATGGATGGGATCAGGCCGACCCCCAGGTTTTCCACGAAATGTTTGTGCTCTTTTTCACTCAAGCCAGCTAAATTTGGTGCCCGCATGATGGCATAGCTTATGCCGTAGGTTAAACGAAGCGACTCTAGCATCTCCTCAAAAAACAGCTGAGAATATCCAAGGGGATTAATTGGTATCCTGTTTGTGGCATCCGTAATGGGCAGTTTCTCCTGGGCCCCAAAAACTGCAGCGGAGGAAACGTAGATTATTTTTTTTACGTTGTGAGCAAGCAGGGCATTTAGTAAAAAAACGCTTCCGATGACATTGTTCGAGTAATACCTCATTGGTATGGCAACCGCTTCATCAACGCGGGAAAGTCCAGCGGCATGAATGACCATCTCGATGCTCTCCCTACGCAAAACGTCACTCACAAACCCTATGTTCCCTGCGTCTCCTTCATAGAATGAAATGGAGCTATCGAGTAGCGTTGGAATCTGCACAAGGTCTATCACGGAAATGCGATGCCCCCGAGACTCTAGCGCTTTCACCAGATGGTAGCCGACATATCCCGACCCACCGATTACCAATATATTCATGAATGAGAAGAAAGTCTAATTTTTCGCAAAAATTAGTAAAGAAAAATAACCTCACGGGGTTACATCGTTTGGAGGCAGCTCCGCTTCGCTTTCATTGAATTGCACTGAAGCCGATTCATCAATGGGGGCAGCCACGCTTTCAGAGCTATTCATGGCCTTGAGCTGCTCCTTCGTGACTATTGCCGTGGCAACGAGGCGACCATCTTCAAACTCAGCCACATATCCCTCATGGATCAACCAGTTGAGATTCTTAATGAATGTTGACAAATTTTCATCCTTCTTGGAAAAAGCATCATCCGGAATCACGGCGCCGGGATAGAGTTTTTGGTAAACATCTGCTGGTTTACAATTGGGACTGGCATCTATGCAGTCGACCACCCTTTGAATGTCGTCTTCGAAACGATCTTCGGCGGACCTAAACTTGCGCTTCACCGCACAGATATACGCAATCTTCGAGGTTGGACCAATCTTGTAGATTGTAAAATTTTCATGCCTCAACTTGCTGCGCAAATTATTGGCCAATCCGAGAGGGAATTTCTTCTCGCGTAGGAGCAAAGTAAAAATTGACTTACCCAATATGCTGCGAGGCATGGCATTGAATGTTACTCCCGTTATTCGGAAGGAATCCGCCACTTTCATTGCTTGATCTCTAAAGTGCTCGATAAAAAATTTCTTGGCATCGGACAACCTTGTAAACCGTTCGCCGGTTCCCTCGATCTTTGGGACGTATACCTTAGTCTTGGAAACATTCGCCTTCCACTCATCTATCGCTCCCTGATCGGCGATGGATTCAATCTTCTCTTTGAAACGATGAAAGGGCATTCTGGGAAAATTTTCGTCGTGGTGCTCCGTTAAGATTTCCTGGTAACGGTGATAATTCGGCGGACACAGCAACTTGCCGGTCAGCCCACACTTATGGATACATATAAAAGTACCACTGGGAGCACCAATGTCCTCTTCACCTATGTCGAAATATTTGTCGATGTGATTTGCCAAGATATGCCTAACAAGACTTTGTTCGTCAGCAAAGACGAAGCCGCTATCTACGGCCATGTACAAATTTTTATCTTCTTGTGATGCTGTTTTTTTCACCACAACCACGAATCGTTCCGGTTTTTCCAAGAATAACCGTGCCACATTGAACAATTCGTAAGTTTTACAGGTCAGGCGAAACGCTGCAATTGCAGTACTAAAGTAGGAATCTTCCGGATAAAAGCCCGCTTCGACGATTGGAATGAATTCCCGAGGTTTCCCATCAAATCTTTGATTTTTCCTAAAATTTTGCCTGTCATGGTGTGGGCGTTCGCCAAAGTCACGGCGTCTATTAAAGCCACCAGGATGAGAAGCATTTCCTCTGTCTGGGCTTGAACTTCGTTGTCCCCAATAGGCACCATCCTTTGGCCCCTTTCTATCCCTGCTCCTATCTCTATCCTCGAAACGCTTCCTGCCTTTGCCTTTTCTTTCTCCCCGTTCGTCCTCAAAATCTGATGAAAAGCCTCCACTGCCACTATGTTCATCACCATACTTGCGTGGTCTGCTCCCCCATTCCGGTTCGAAGGAAAATTCCTTTAAGCCAAGTAAATCCAAATCATCATCGCCCATAAGCTTTTTGTGTTGAAATTTTAAAACAATATCACTGTTCAGGTAACGACTTTATTCGTTCGAATTCCAATTTTTCCCGTTCAAGTTCCAAACGCTCTTTCTCGACTTCAATCAATTGCCTATCAAGCTTTTGCTGCGTTGCTGCGTTAGATTTGTTATCCTTGCTAGCTGCATAATACCCCGCTGCACCACCGATCACACTTCCGGCAACGGCCCCACCTTTGCCTCCAGCAGCGGACCAAATTCCGGAGCCGATAAGAGCACCCCCGAGCGTACCGACCACACGACTACAACCAACAGTTAATAGGGAAGTAGCCAATAGCAGCGATAAGATTTTATTACTAATATTCACCCCATGCACTTCGTAAAAGTTTCCCGATAAACGCAAGTAAAATCATCCGCGTAGAAATGTAAACATGCCCCAATCATTATGTTTCGCACTATTTTCCAGAGAAGACACCCAAAATTTTTTGAATGATTTTTCAAATGCGCTGCGAACATTTGCCATTTCATCGACCAAAATCCCGCTTAAACAGAGCATTCCGCCGGGCTTTACCGAACTTGCCAAAATATCGGAATTTTCTATGAGAACGTCGGCCAGAATATTGGCGAAAATTAGATCAGCTTCGCGGCCCAGTAAGCCCAATTTTAAATCGCAGCAAAGGTAATCAATGGTAAGCGGATCGATACCGTTATTGGCAGCATTTTCTTGGCTGGTTGTAATTGCATTTTCGTCACTATCGATCAACAAAGCATGCTGCAGTCCACACTTCAGAGCGGAAATGCCAAGAATTCC
>JAIRMI010000098.1 GCA_031258795.1 Puniceicoccales bacterium
TAGTCGGATTTTCAGTAATAGATGACGCCGCTGATGTGCATGAGATAGTCTTCATTCCAGAGATTTCCGATGAAAACTGTCTCAATCTATTTGGCAATAGTAAGAAATAAATTGTGAAAGATTGGCTGGTACAGTGGTTAATTGATAACAATTTCGCCGACGCTGAATCCATGGGCAATTTTGACACTTTTAATTTTATTGAAAATCATCCTGCGAAAAGGGAAATATTCGATAAATTATGCATTGGAGGATTGTGCCATAGCTTAGATAACGTAGAAAACGATATTTTGACTAGTCTCGGATGTGAGTATGCCAGGCGTCACCTGATTGTTCCCATTTGTAAGCGGGACGGAAATTTGTATATTGCAACCTGCGACCCCTGCGCCATTGATGTCATCGACAACATAAGCGCCCGTTTTGCATTAAACGTCACTTGCATGCTGTCGAAGGAGGAGTTGCTTTTATCTTTTTTCGAAGGGCGGCAAGGTGATGGCGAACACGTTGATCATGGGGATAGGCAAATGCACTGCACTGCCTCAACGGATAAAGCAAAGGAGGGGCACAAAATCCCTCTTGACCGCCTATTTGAGTATTTTGCGGAACTCGCTGTCAACATGCGCACGTCGGATATGCACTTTGAATGCAACAGCTCTGGCATGCGCGTCCGATTCCGAGTGGATGGCAAATTGGCTACCATCCAGCAGCTCGACCAAAACCTGACACGAGCAATCATAACAAATATAAAATTGCGCGCAAAGCTGAAACTTGATGAAACGCGCTTGCCACAGGATGGCCGCCTAAAAATCAGCCTGAATGGCTGCAAATATGATGTGCGCGTGTCAATTATTCCAAACATTTACGGTGAAAATGCTGTTTTGCGTGTGTTTAACGTGGACTCCGAGGAATTTTCCCTAGACAACCTTGGATTGAGTGACTTCCAAGCTTCATGCCTAAAAACATTGGCAAGCCTCGATAGTGGTTTGCTGCTTGTTTCCGGTCCAACGGGAAGCGGGAAAACGACGACGATGTATTCCCTATTGAAGCACATTTCCTCCCCATCAAAGAAAGTTATAACCATCGAAGATCCCATAGAATACATGCTGCTCAACGTCAGCCAAGTATCCGTTGATGAAAGAATTGGGCTCACCTTTAACCACATAATACGGGCTGTTTTGCGCCAAGCTCCCAATGTCATTTTCATAGGCGAAATACGCGATTCCGAAACGGCACAATCAGCCATTCAAGCTGCTCTGACCGGCCATCTTATTCTGTCAACTGTTCACGCTGGCTCTGCGGAGGAAGCGATCACGCGCCTGCGCGATCTCGGTGTCTCGGAGTACCTGATAAATTCCTGTGTTCGCTGCGTAATTTCCCAGGAGCTGATGAGGTTAAAGTGCAAATTTTGCCAAGGCGATGCATGGTGTGATAAGTGCCTTGGACGGAGATATTACGGCCGAACTGGCGTCTTTGAAATACTTCTCAGCAGCGATCTTGCCACGGATGTGTCCCCTTCAAAGTTTAGCAACTTTGGATTTTTGTGCACAATAAGAGATGAAATGACAAGGCTAGGCGAAGTTTTATTCGAAGAAGATCTTAAGCTCAAGCTTCTATCGATTTAAAAATAGTTTAACTGAAAAATTTTTGCTCCAACATCAGGCACAGAGTATGGTAAACCGGCAAGTGCAATTCCTGAACCTTGAATGTTTCACTTTCCGGCACACGGATGCAACTGTCACATTTTTCAGCTAAGGTCCCTCCCGATTCACCGGTTAAGCCAACAATGGTCATGCCTTTGGCTTTGGCCACTGTGGCGGCCAAATTGACATTTTTTGCATTTCCAGAAGTGGATATTGCCAGCAGAACGTCCCCCGAAAACCCAAGGGCATACACCAGTTGGGCGAAATTATACTTCGGGTCACAGTCATTGGCATAGGCAGTGTTTATGGAAACCATATCTGGCAAGGAAATTGCTGGCAAAGCCCCTTGCAGATTATCGGCTATTTCATCGCCTGCGCTGCGTCTAAAATCATCTTCGACCAGCCGCTTGCTCTTAAAACTCTTGAGCAGTTCACCCGCTATATGGCCACAGTCTGTCGCACTCCCGCCATTACCGCACAGCAGCAATTTTTTACCTAATCTGAAGGCATTTTCCAGCAAGTTGCACGATTTTAAAATATCGTTTTTACAGCGTTCAAGCGCGGGGTAACGTTTCAAACATTCGGCAAAGAAATCTCTCATGATTATGAATTCAGCATTTTTCACCAAAAAGACCAGCGTTTTTTATTTTTATTGCCAAATAGCAATTCGTTGCAAGTATGTGAGAGAGATTTTGCGAAGTTGAATAGTAAGATAAAGTCATTTTGGAGCCGTGTGGCGAAGCTAGCTTTTATAAGCTTTCTGATATCGAGCATGCTCCACGCGAGACCGGAAGTCGTCGCTACCTCACCTGCGATGGGGTTGTATGTGCCAATTTTCGATGTAAACGGAGTAAAAACCTGGGAAATTACAGGCTCTACCGGCGAAGTTCGGGATGGTGGCTTAATAGCTGTGTCGAACATGTTGATAAATCGTTGCGGAGAAGATAATAGCGTTATTTTTTCCATTGAAAGCCCCCAGGCTAATATGATGCCATCGTCGAATATCGCAGCGGGAGATGGCCTTGTTTTACTAAGGGGAAAAAATTTTGTGGCTGTCGCCAAGGATTGGAAGTTTTTCGGCAAAGAGAAGAAGTTCGTAGCAAACAGGGATGTTATGGTTGTATTTGATGAGAATGTGGCGGAATTTGTAACACCGTGAAAGTATGTTTTGCTGGCATATTGTTTTATTCCATTTGCGCTGTGTTTTGCTTTGCTCAGGCGAACACGGAGATTAGGGGCGATTCCATCGAAGCTATGGACTTTAGCGATCGCATATCCTTTGTTTTCAGCGGAAATGTTGTCGTTGTGAGTGATAAATTTGAGATGTCCAGCGATCGATTGGAAGTAATTTCCTCGAAGGGTTATGATTTTTTACGTAGTGGAGGCTGTGGCGCGGCTTCAATCAAAGAGGTGCACGCCTTTGGCAATGTTAAGTTTACGCAGGATTGTAGGCATGGCGTAGCTAATGAAGTAATTTTCGATTCCGCGAGTGATACGATAACATTGCTAGGAAATGCTAGGATAATCACTCCTGAAGGGACTGCGCGTGGGGATAAGCTGTATTTAACCCGCAGCTCAAATTTGGTTAAAGTTGAATCTGCCGGTAGATCTACGATATCCATTGATGATTTCGAAAAGTTAAAAAATCCAATAAAAAATTAGAACCTTGCAATGATCGCAAAAATCCTGTAGAGTGTAGCCCCAATGAGTGAGGTATTGCGAGCTAGAAATTTGGTAAAGCGTTACGGCGATAAGGTTGTAGTTAACGACGTGGACGTGGAGGTTTGCAGCGGCGAAATAGTGGGGCTATTGGGGCCAAATGGAGCTGGGAAAACTACGACTTTTTACGTGATTATCGGCCTCGTTGAAGCTAATGATGGAAGGGTTTTTATCAACGATGTGAACATTACCCGTTATCCTCTCTATAAAAGAGCTCAACTTGGCGTGGGATATTTCCCCCAAGAGGATTCCGTTTTCAGAAAATTGACTGTTTACGATAATCTGTTGGGTGTTGCTGAATATTTAGAGCCGAATAGGGAAAAGAGACGTATGCGCGTGGAAACGGTTCTCAGCGAATTACGCATCTCACACGTTGCCAAGCAAAAAGCCTACACCCTTTCCGGTGGGGAAAAGCGTCGCCTTGAGATTGCTCGAATTTTACTATTGAACCCGAAATTTTTGCTGATGGACGAACCTTTCAGCGGCGTCGATCCCATCAGCATCAGTGATTTGCAGAAGATTATTATTTCGCTAAAAAATCGTGGCATTGGAGTGTTGATAACGGACCACAACGTGCGGGAAACCTTGAGCATTGTTGATCGCGCTTACCTGATTCACGAGGGCAGAGTTTTATGCCATGGCGACCATCATGCTCTTCTAAATGATGAAGCAAGCCGCAAATTTTACCTCGGGGATGACTTTAAATTTTAATATTTTATTGTTGCAATTCTGTTACAGTAGACTACTGCTTCGGCGCTTATATGAACTGGTGCGTAATACTTCTTTTTGCATTTGCTGGATACCTAATCGGATCGGTGCTGTTTGCACGTGTAGTATCTCATTTTTACGGAATTGACATCGGTAACGTTGGTAGCGGTAATCCGGGAGCTACAAATGTTGTACGCAGCGCAGGAAAATTTGCTGGAGCCTTGACATTTCTTGGGGATTTTTTTAAATCGTTCGTAACGGTGATGTTGGCTTTGAAACCGCGATCAATGGGAGGTGTTTTCAGTGTTGATTTGGGCATCAGCGCGATGTTGGGCGTCGTTTTAGGACACAATTTTCCGATATTTTTCAAATTTAAAGGAGGGAAGGGTGTATCCGCAACAATGGGAGGCATTTCAGTTTTAATGCCGGGAACGGCGATAGTTGGAATATTACTGTGGGTTATTATCTTTCACGCAACGAGGTTTGTTTCCGCAGCATCGTTATTTTTTGCCATGAGTTTACCAATAACGTCTTTCGCCTTCGGATACAACGGTCATTGCGTCACTTTGGCGATTATCATGGCTACGGTTATTTTTTGGTGCCACAGGAGCAATATGAAGAAACTGTGGAACGGATCCGAATATCGCTTTGAGGGGAAATAATTTCGGATATGGTTCGCATTGTGCAGAAATATGGCGGAACGTCGGTGGCAAACATCGAACGAATAAGGTCCATTGCTACTAGAGTCAAGGAACGGGCTAGTCTTGGTGACGAAATTATTGTTATTGTTTCTGCTCGCGCCGGTGTCACAAATGATTTGCTAAAACAGGCAAAAGAAATTTCCAGCAAACCGGACCCTGCATGTCTCGATGCTTTGCTGTGCATAGGGGAGTGTGAGACAGCGGCTTTGCTGGCTATTATTCTCAATGACATGGGCGTAGCGGCAGTCTCACGCAATGCTTATCAGATCGGTATTGCCACCTGTTCCACTTTTGGCAACGCTAGGATAAAAAATATTTTCGGTGGCGATGTGGAAGATTGCCTAAAAAGCGGAAAAGTAGTGGTGGTAACTGGGTTTCAGGGAGTGGACGGTAACATGTGCCCCACGACCCTTGGACGGGGAGGATCCGATTTAACGGCACTAGCTCTTGCTTATCGCTTTAATGCCGATCTTTGCGAAGTATACACCGATGTCGACGGCGTTTTTAGTGGGGATCCTCGCGTAATCGACAGGCCAGCGCTCATAGAAAGGATCTCTCACGATGACTTGCTTGAGCTGGCGTTTCTCGACAACAAGGTTATTCAAGATCGCTCCCTGGCATTTGCAAAGAAGGCAGGGGTCAATTTTTCCATTGCTTCATCGTTCGGCGAAAACGCCGATGACGGAACGCATGTTATGGGAGATTGTGATTGTCCATGCAGTGAAAGCTATGCCATTGGCTTAACGTATAAGACGGATCTGGTCCTAATTTCTGCAATCTTAGAGGAAAATATCTTCGATGATTTTTTAAAAATTTTTGCAAATAGCGGGATCAGTGTTTCATTTATTAAACATACCAAATTAAGTGGCTCAGGCAAATTTCTCGAAGAAATAGCCATTCTCTCTTCGGATTTTCCTTTCCTGAAGAATTCATGTTTCGCCGAACCTCTTCCGAAGAAAGTTTCTGTCACCGAGGGACTTACGAGGATAGATGTTGTTGGAACTAAACTGGAATATAGCCCTTGGCTGGGTAAGGTACTGTCTCTCATGGAGGGGCAGGAAATTTTCAGGTCGGAGTATGGCAAAAACGGTCTATCGTTCCTGGTAAAAACAGACGATTACGGCTCAATTTTAAATGCCCTTCACCGCATCGTTTTTGAAGAAAAATTTTCCTAATAGCCTAATAAAGAGGCCGATGAGACCATGTTTGTTCTGTAGCTTTTGGTATGATATTCGGAATCGTTTACTAAAATCAGTCTTTCCTTTGCCCGTGTACATGCGACAAACAGCATGCGCTGTTCATTTTCCAAAGCGTTTTTGCCCAATTTGGATCCCATTAACTTGCGCTCCCTATGCATGAAAGGCAAAATCACCACTGGCCATTCCAACCCTTTACTTTTGTGAAATGACAGGAGCTGCACTGCGTTTTTATCTATCGTGGACGGCGCTCGGGGATTTTTGTATAAATTAACTAATTTTCTTTCCAGCTCGTCGCAGCTCAGGTTTGCCTGGTATGAAGCGTCCATTATGGATTCGTAGTGGGTGTTAATTTCTTCGTCGGTAAAAATATTCAGAAATTTAATTCGCGGAACCAAGTGAAAATTATCCATTATCTTGCGGATGAAATTGGGCAGTGACATGCGCCTTTGTTCCTGCTTTAGGGCAATAAATTCGTCACATATTGACTCGCAAATGGTGCTATCGTTATGATTGAAAAATTTTATGATCTCGCCAGTATTTATGCCGAAGATTTCCCGCAATATTCCGGCAAGTTCGCGATGGTCACAGATATTGTTCAAAAAGTGCATTATTGAGGCCGTCCATTTCAA
>JAIRMI010000031.1 GCA_031258795.1 Puniceicoccales bacterium
GGGTATAGCGTGAGCCTTGATGAGTACTTTGGAGATCAATGGACTAAATGTTAGCGTTGAAGGTAGGATGATCTTGCGCGATTTTTCATTACTCATTCCCGGCGGAGAAGTTCATGCGCTAATGGGCCCGAATGGTGCGGGTAAAAGCTCGTTAGCCAATGCGATTGTTGGTCATCCTCACTATGAAATAGAATCCGGCGATATTTTGTTCGACGGAGCCTCTATTATCGAGTTGCCGCCGGATGAAAGGGCGCGCTTGGGAATCTTTTTATCCTTCCAATATCCAGCGGAACTACCCGGCATTAGCGTGGCAAATTTTATGCGAGCAGCCTTGCAAGCACGCTCCAAAGAACATGTTTCGGCAACGAAGTTTTATAAAAAATTGTACGAATGCATGGATCTTTTGCGAATAGATCGCAGTTTTACTTCTCGTTCGATGAATGTGGGCTTTTCTGGGGGCGAAAAAAAACGCTTTGAAATTTTGCAAATATTGATGCTGCAACCAACGTGCATCTTGCTCGACGAGATCGACAGTGGGCTTGACATTGATGCCCTTAAAATCGTTGCCAAAGGGTTTAATTCCTTTCGTGGCGGAGGGATATCGGCCCTTGTCATTACCCATTACAAGCGACTGTTGCAGCACATCGTACCCGATGTTGTGCACATCATGGATGGCGGCCGAATTGTTCGCAGCGGTGGGCTGAGACTAGTAGATTCGCTGGAGGAGAGCGGCTATCAAAGCGTAGGGACATAGTGGAAGCGGAAATTTACAATGCGCAAAATGGCAGTGATTTTCGCTGCGATGTGGAATATGCCTACGATTCCGGATTTGGGCTGAGTCACGCTACAGTCGACTATATTTCCAATACCAAAGGCGAAGAATCCTGGTTGCGCCAATTCCGCCATAGGGCATTGGACATATTTTTTTCCAAAGATCTCCCTAAATGGTTTGATCACGGGGAGGTTCGGGCCATAAATTTCGATAAAATTCGCTACTATCTCGCTCAGAGTGAAAAGATCGGGCACACCTGGGAAGACGTTCCCGATAAGATCAAAGAAACCTTCGAGCGCTTGGGAGTTCCTGAAAACGAGCGCAAGTTTTTGGCTGGCGTAGAAGCTCAATTTGACAGTGAAGCGGCCTATTCCCGAATGAAGGATGCTTTGCTGGAACGAGGCGTGATTTTTGTCGATTCTGCGGTAGGACTGAAGGAATATGCCCATATTTTTAGGAAATTTTTTGCCACAGTGGTTCCCGTGGATGATAACAAATTTAGCGCGCTAAACAGTGCGGTTTTCAGTGGGGGTAGTTTTATCTATGTCCCTGCGGGTGTGAAAGTTGAGCAGCCGTTGCAAGCCTATTTTCGCATAAATTCTGAAAATTTTGGACAGTTTGAGCGCACCCTAATAATAGTTGGTGAAGGTGCCGAAGTAACCTACTTGGAGGGGTGCACCGCTCCAAGATTCGACACTTCGAATCTGCACTCAGCCGTCGTCGAGCTTATAGCCCTGCCCGGTGCAAAAATTCAGTACATAACGGTGCAAAATTGGTCCAATAGCGTCTACAATCTCGTGACAAAGCGGGCCGTTGCTCATACCGAGGGGGATATCCGCTGGATAGATTGCAACATTGGTTCCAAATTGACGGCCAAATACCCTGCGATTATCCTGAAGGGCGAGCGTGCTCATGGTGAAGTTTTATCAATTGCAGTTGCCTCCAATGGGCAGCGTCAGGATACAGGGGCAAAGATGATCCACTTGGCGAATGATACCCGTTCCAATATTATCTCAAAATCGATATCCATTCGGGACGGTGTGGCCACTTACCACGGTCTCGTCAAGACAGCTCCGAGGTTGTCCGGTTGCAGGAATAAAACTTGCTGCGATGCATTGCTGCTGAACAGCGGTAGCCAAAGTGCAACTTATCCAACGATTCAATCGATTGGTACTAAGAATAGGGTGGAGCATGAGGCCAGTGTTTCCAGCGTCGACGGTGAGCAAATTTTTTACATGATGCAGCGAGGAATCGTGGAAAAGCATGCCCTTAGCCTGAGCGTAAACGGTTTCATAAACGACCTTGTCCGCGAATTTCCCATGGAATACAGCGTCGAACTTAAGCGACTGATTGAATTGGAAACGGAAAATTTCATCGGCTAATTTTAGGAAAATTTCGCCCCGTATCGTTTATTTTGAATTAGCAACAAGTTTTTGCAGATATTCCACCGTTCTCTTAATGGAAGCATCCTGATCGATCATGTTTTCGACGGTTTTACACGCATGGATAACCGTTCCATGATCCCGCCCACCGAACTCGTTGCCAATGTCGGACAGCGACTGGCTCGTCATAATGCGACACAGATACATGGCTACCTGCCGCGGAAAGGCAATATTTGCCGGACGCCGCTTACTTACCATGTCGGCCAACTTAAGCCGATAATACTCTGAAACTTTTTTCTGAACATGTTCTATGGATACCTGAGTCGCTGCTTCTTCGTGAAAAAGATCATGCAAAAGGTGTTCAACGGCTTCGGTATTTATGGGGGCATGGGTAAGGGAGGAGTAGCTCGCTAACCGCATCAGTGCCCCCTCTAGTTTGCGAACATTACTCGACACACGATTGGCCAGGCATTCCACCACGTCTTGGGGGAGATACAAGTTTATTGCAGTTGCCTTTTTAGCTAGTATCGCCATCCTTGTTTCAAAATCTGGCGCCTGTATGTCCGTGACAAGCCCCCATTGGAAGCGGGAAACGAGCCTGCTCTCAAGTTTAGAGATCTCCGATGCTGGCCGATCGCTACACAGTAAAATTTGTTTTTGCGATTCAAAAAGTTCGTTAAAAGTGTGAAAAAATTCCTCCTGGATGCGCTCCTTACCAGATAGAAAGTGAATATCGTCGATTAGTAGTACGTCGATGTTGCGATATTTTTGCCTAAAATTTGGCAAGCTATTCTGCTGCAGAGAATTTATGAATTCATTGGTAAATTTTTCCGTGGAGGTATACACGACGTGGGTACGGGGAGCCTTCTTCAAGATTTGGTGAGCGACAGCCTGGATCAAATGCGTTTTCCCCAGCCCTGTGTCGCCGTAGAGAAACAGTGGGTTATAGGCACGCCCGGGGGTACTTGAAACGGCTATGCATGCAGCATGAGACATCTGGTTTCCGGAACCGACAACAAAGTTTTCGAAGGTATTTTTGGGATTAAGTAAACACGTTTCACCCGTTCTTTGTCCCGACTTATACTTCGGTTGTTGCTTCGATTTTACCGCTTGCTGGGGCTGTATGGTGTTATCAACGCTGCCATCACTGCTAACGCGTAGCGCAACGTCAACTTGGTGCCCAAGGGCAAAGCTGAGCCTCTTGGTAATTACATCCAAATAATTTTCCTGTATCCAGATGAGGGCGAAATCGTTTTGCACACCGAGAACAATCGCTTTTTCATCCTCCTCAAGTATGGCTATGGGCTCAAACCATATCCTATACACATCCGGCGGGAAAATGTTAGAAAAATCGGATTTCACTGATTCCCAAAGGTGGGATTTTATTTCTATTTTATCGCTATTCACAGAAAGTTGTTCACAATTATTAAAAATACACCGCGCCATGGGATTATAGATTTTTCAACGAAACAAACCGGTTAAAATTTTGAAATCTCCTCCTTGCAAATAATTCACTTAACTTGCCTTCGATAAATACGTTACGCTGATTTCGTGTGTTCATGAAATTTTGAAAAAAGACTGATAGAATTCACCCAATTTAGCACCTAATAATTAAAATCAACGATAAGAAATCAACAAGTTATTAACAACCAAATGTGAATAACTTTCGTAGATTTTATGAGCCAGGAACTTAGGCGTAATTTTGGCGTAGAAAAAATTTTTTAATTTATCAACTTTTACCAATATTGGCCCACTTTTGGCCGATGCTTACCTAAAAACTTTGCCAAGCGTCCAGAGGAATCTGTTCCGGTCGCGCGTTGGGAGGGATTTCGTTTGCCTTTAACCATGCACTGAGGCTGAACCCGCACTCGTTGGCAATCCTTGAAATTTGCTTACGCCTGGTACCAAAAATTTTTCTGATTGTCTGCCTGACCTCCGGTAAAAACAGATATGGCTTTTCCTTTCGGGCTAGAAACAGCATGACGGAATCGACGGCAGGGACGGGGTGGAAAGAATTTCGTGCCACGTTGCACATCGAAACTTTTGCGTAGGCTGACTGAAGAAAGATGGATATGGGGCCGAAGGATTTCGTCCCATGTTGGGCTAAAAATCTATTGGCCGCATCGAGTTGTATTATCAATGCGAGCGATTTCGGCAAATTTTCACACCGCAGTAGCGCCTCTATCCACGGAGATGATATGGCGTAGGGCAAGCTTGCCACAACCTTATAGTCCCCACATTCTCTGGACAGGGCAGCGATGGGAAATTTGACCGCATCTCCATGCATGATATTAAAATTTTCACTAGCTCCGTATTTCTCTTTCAGAAAGCCTAACAGTCGCCTATCCAATTCGATGGC
Source organism: Puniceicoccales bacterium (assembly GCA_031258795.1). Taxonomy (GTDB): domain Bacteria; phylum Verrucomicrobiota; class Verrucomicrobiia; order Opitutales; family JAIRKQ01; genus JAIDVZ01. Next base: position 4,514 of record JAIRMI010000031.1, read on the forward strand.
AAACAAGTTGATGCCATGCTTCAGAATTTCTTCGGAAACCGTTCCTAGGCCCGGTCCAATTTCGATCACGTTATCCCCCGGACTCAGACCGGCGGAATGCACAAATTTTTCAACCGCGTTTTTGTCTATCAGAAAATTTTGACCAAATTTTTTTGTCGGTCTGCATCCCAAAGCTGTGAGCGTGTCAACTGTATATTTAAAGAGAGAAACCATCGATCAGCCATAGTAGTTAAAAATTTTCTCCCTTGGCGAGAATTTTATTCTCAAGCTCTTAATGGGAAAATTTTTGCAAAAAACTATTGACAGGTTATGTATTTGTATAATTGTAGACACCGATTCCGGCTCGTGAAGTAAGCGGGATTGGGAGTTGTACCGCAAAGGACGGGGTTCGGTCGTTGGGCCCCTAAAATTTTTCGGCTGCCGCTACTCTTTATCTGTAATTTTGATAGGTGAATTTCAAAGTTTTTGTACAAATTGCCGCCAATCTGAGGTGTCGCAATGAGTGAATACGAATCTTGCAAAGGCGGTGAGGGACATTTAATAGTTAATACTTGTTAAATTCATTGAATAATTGATTGAATTTCACGGAAAATTTATCCATCTTAAGGTTATGGGTTCATTCGTGAAACGACGCGAATTCGGCGTAAAATTTGCTTACGATTGGGATGCCCTAGTGGAAGCGTCCTCGATTTCAAAGGGCCTTGTTTGCGATCAAGTTGCCCGTGCCCAGTCTGGACACTTGGGTACGGCCCTTGGCTGTTCGGCAATAGGTGCGGCGCTATTTGGGTATTTGCTGCGATTTAATCCGCTGGAACCGAGCTGGTTAAATCGGGATAGATTCATCTTATCCTGCGGCCATGCCAGTGCATTCTTGTACGCGTGGTTACACCTAGCCGGCTACGGGCTTTCACTGGATGATCTGAAAAATTTTAGGCAAGCCCATAGTAAAACGCCGGGGCATCCAGAATTTGGTGTAACGGATGGAGTGGAGTGCACAACGGGACCCCTGGGACAGGGGATTGGAAACGCCGTTGGTTTCGCCATCAGCGGCAAAAAATTAGAAGCGGTGTGCAACGGTGATGAGGAGAAAATTTTTAACTACAATGTGGTGTGTTTGTGCGGAGACGGCTGCTTACAAGAGGGAGTAGCATCTGAAGCTTGCTCCTTGGCTGGACACCTGAAATTGGACAACCTGATTCTAATTTACGACAGAAATAATGTCACCATTGATGGTGCATTGTCCCGTTCCCAGAGCGAGGATGTTGAGAAAAAATTTGAGGCTTACGAATTTGAAATCGACACCATTGATGGAAGCTCCGTGGAACAGGTTGTTGCCTCCTATGCAAAGTTGGTTTCATCAAAAAATGGACAGCCAAAGATACTGATCGCCGACACAACGATAGGCGACAGCATCGATGAGGTTGCCGGTACGAGTAAAGCTCACGGAGAAGGAGGGGCGAAATTTATAAAATCGGCCAAGGCAAAATTGGGACTGCCCGACACCGATTTTTTTGTTTCCGAGAAGGTGAGGAATTTTTTCGAAGAGCGGCTGAGGGAAAGGATAGGGGAGTATAATTCTTGGCGTCGCATTTTTGATGCATGGTCGGAGGATAATCCGAAATTGCGTAAAATTTTGCTGAAAAGTGACAGCGATGATATTTGCGAAAAACTGAGAAATTTTGAATACGATGATTCTGCGGAAGGTGTTTCTACGCGTGTAGCCAATGGTGAAATTATGCAATTTTTAGCAAAGTGCGATCCTCTTATGGTGACTGCTAGTGCCGATTTGTTCTCTTCCACAAAAAACTATCTCGATGACTGTGGAGATTTTTCAGCCAATGATAGATGCGGCCGAAATGTGGAATTCGGAGTACGCGAACATGCCATGGGGACAGTCCTAAATGGCATATGTTACGATGGGATCTTTAATATGTCCTGTGCAACATTTTTGGTGTTTTCCGATTACATGAGAGCGGCAATTCGCCTTGCATCCATGGCCAAATTGCACGCGCTTTATATATTTACCCATGACTCCATTGCCGTAGGGAAAGATGGCCCAACCCATCAGCCAGTAGAAACCCTAGCATCTTTGAGATGTGTTCCAAATTTATACGTTATGAGGCCTGCCGATTGTGAGGAGTTGATTGGTGTGTGGATTGCTTACTATTCGAGGAAAAATTCGCCATTCGCGTTCATATTGTCGCGCCAAGATTTACCAATTTTGCGCAAAGATGGGACAAACAGGACAGAGGTACTTCGCGGTGCCTACGTCATCCATAGGGAAAAATCGAAACTTCGATGTATTGTGATTGCAACGGGTAGTGAATTATCGATTGCCATTGGGGTTGCTAAGAAGTTTGATGATGTGCGCGTTGTTTCCATGCCATGCATGGAGCTTTTCGACGAGCAGGAAGACGACTTCAAGGAGTCCATTCTACCAAGGGCATGTGAAAACAGAGTGGCGATTGAAGCGGGTGTGGCAATGCCATGGTACAAATATGTGGGAGTCGATGGCAAATGTGTGTGCGTGGATAAATTTGGTTTCAGTGGTTCAGAAGGCGATTTATATATTGCCAACGGATTGACGATTGCTAACCTTACCTGCCAGTTGAGCATTTTTATATGAGGAATGTTTCGTGAAAAAAACTGTAAAAATAATAGCATTTATATCGTTATTTGTATTTTGCATTTTCTTACTTTTCTACTTTCCCTTCGTTCAGAGGCTTATTGTTAAGGGTATTTTATCTCACTATTTTGACGATGTGAAAATCTCAAAGGTGAGTGTCGGGTTCTCCGAAGTAAAGGCGAAAAATGTTTGCATGCGTTACAACGACATGACCATTGGGTTTACGAACTTGGATGTGAAATGGAGCTTGAAAGATTGGTTCAGCCAAAAAATCTTAAGTGTGAAAAGTGCGACCCTTGACGGGTTAATGTTCTCGTTTGAAAATGAACCAACGGACGTGTTGTACTTCGAAAAAAAGAAGGTAAGAGCTGTTGCTGAATTTGACGTGGACTATGTTTTAAGGAGAGTATTGCAGCAATTGAATAGACTCTCTGCGCTTTACTCAAAACCCATCGCCATCGAAAAATTGTTAGTAAATGGATCCTTTGATGTGTATGAGAAAGTTTTGGGTGACTTTTCATTTGATGTATTAAATTTTGCTCGAGCTAAAACCGCCGATGTTAGTTTTACATTTGATTCAGATTTTACGGGACAGATGGTTGGCAAGTTTAAGTTTTTTGGGCACTCGTCCATTGACCGTGGCATATCTGGGGCAATAAACTCAATGTCACTGAATTCGTTTATTGCCTCGAAGGATGGCACGGCGAGAAATGTAAAGTCATTTTTGCTGAATGCAGCTTATGATAGGCCTACGGGCACGGGCAATTTGCTACGATTGACCTTTATCGATGAGCAGAATTCAGATAAAATTCTAGATGTTTTCTGTGAATTCGACAATAAATCTAAAGACATGCGCTTTAAATTTGACATCAGACTCACGGATCAGGTAGCTAAATGCTTTGCTTTTGGTATGGATATAAAACCATTTTTATGCCACCTATGTTCAAGTGGAGAATATAATTGGCCCCAAGCCAATGGATTGGTGAAGTCTTCCATTGATGCAACGTTTTCCAATGAAGTCTTTGATCGTATACTACCGGAGCTGGAAGGTAACATTAAAGTTAGGATTGTTTCTTCCGTGGGTATTTTGGGGGAAAACATTGAAATACAGTCAATCAGGGGTGAAATTAGCGACGAGGAGAAGAAACAGATTTATTGTTCCATCGAATTACCGGATAAATATTTCCTCCATTGGAGGGAGAGCACTCCTCTGAAAATCTTAAATGGTTTATCCATAAACCTCAATGTTGACAATATAAATACGGCGATTTTTGGTGCAATTCACAGCAATTGGTACTTGCATTCGTTGGTTAGTGGCAAATGTACTTTAGCATTCAAAAATAATCAGTTAAACCTTTCCAGTAATGCGGAGAAGTTTCACATGACGCCGATGAGTCTTATCCATGGCGAAAATAAAATTTTTGATGAATTTGAGTGTTACTTTGAGCCGAGGATAGCTATCGGAGATGTGATCAAATGTGGCATTACTGATTTAACATGTACGGATAACAATGGTGCGAGTGTTCTAGAGGGAAGTTTGACTTTCGCATTGGACAAGAGCTTCCGCTCCTGTTCGGGAAATTTGGTTTGCGATTTGGTTGATCTCTTAAAGCAGCCTATTTTTAAAAATGATCTTAAAGTTTCTTCCGGTTTAGCTTCCTGCCACTTCAATTTGGTGCAAAAAGACCGTTCTTATACTGGTGATGCCGAATTAAAATTGAAAGCGGTAAATTATGGTGAGAACAAAACACCATTAAACGGAGATTTAAATCTTATCGTTGGTACTACACCCACGGAAGATGAAATCAAGTTTAACATTAGCGGCAGCTTGCATAATGCCAGGGATTCCGATGTATTAATAAATGGGATAGTTGAGAGGGCAAGTAACAAGAAGGAAACGTTGGACAATAACATCCGTGCGGATGTAAGGAGTTCGACGATTTGTTTGTCAGATATCGCCACCCTTTCCAAATTATTTGCAATGGATTGGTTTCAGAGTTCCGTCGTATTGGATAAATTTTTTCCAAAGCGCACCGTGTCGAGCAGAGTGTCATTGTGGGATGAAATTTTATTCGATGTTTCCATTCAAGTTAATACGCTACTCATGGATGATGTTCGGCTCTGTTCCGACCTGTCTTGTATATTAAAAGTGGATCCCAAGACAATTAGTTTGCAAAATATAATGTGTTCCGTTTTGGGTGCGCCCTTTTTGGGTTCGTGTTCGATTACCTTTGCTAGCGATGACTATGAAGAAGTGTACAATGCTAAGGCATATTTTTCCTTGTCGGATCTGAGTGCCAGCAAATGCATGTTGCTCCTAAAAAGCGATCCAAGGGCTTTTACCGGCATGTTTGGAGCGAAGGGGAGTCTTTCCGCTTCCCGATCTCTTTTGAGCGATTTAGTGCCCCACATACAAGGTAAGGTCGATGTGGTTGGGGTTAATGGAAATATTTCCCCAATGAAATTGCTTAGTAACACCCAAAAAGGCTTTATAGGGATTGTTGGGGTTGCAGATAGTTTGTTGAATACGAACATTGCAAACGATGTGATACTGGCCTTTGAAAATATACCATATGACAAGATGTCCATGTCCATAATTCGGCAGAGCAATGGGAATATAATTGTGGACTCCTTTGTTACAGTAGGGGAAAATATCAGGATGGTGGCCAATGGAATGGTGACTTCAAAGGAGGGCTGTCCATTTCAGGATTACGGTCTGCGAGTCGAGTCACAGATAGGTACAAAAGGAAGCATGACGGAGCTTTTTAGTAGGTTGGGATGGATTGACAGCAATGCCTTCGATTATTATGGATATAGAATAGGGCCGAAAGTCAATATAAGTGGAACGGTTGGGAATCCGGATTTGAGTAATCTTAAAATGTTAATAGGAGCAGCAATTACTAAAATAGTAACGGAACAAGGGGTGAATGGCGCATCTCAGCCGATCATCAATCCGGAAACTTTACTAAAAATGCTCCAGAAATAGATTGATTTTATGTTGTATTTCAAATGGCACTGCTTATGCATGGTAAGAAAACTTAGATTAGGAGGATATGCCAAGGGAATATATAATTTTAGAATGTACGGAAGCGAAAGCTGAGGGAAGGCCCGTTTCTCGCTACATGTCTACGCGTAATAAAAAAGTGCAGACTGAGCGCGTTGAAAAGATGAAATATAACAAATTTTTAAGAAGGCACACGTTGCACCGGGAAGTAAAGGGTTAAGGTGCCTCTTTAGGATTTTTTCGAATGGCTGGTTAGCTCGTTTCTGTGTTTTTTAGATGATTCTTGAAAAAATAGAAGCAGCGAGGAGTTTGATGTTTGATGTTAGCCAATTTCGCTCCCATTTTCCCATTTTAAATTCTTCACTGAGTTCCGGTAAAAAGCTAGTTTATGTCGATACCGCCTCCACCTCGCAAAAACCTTCCTGCGTCATTGATAGCGTGTGCGATTTTTATCGCTCCTATAACGCTAACGTAAACCATGGATTATACGATTTTGCCGTTCGTGCTACGGAGGCCTATGAGTTGACCCGTTTCCGCATCGGGAAATATTTCAATGTTTCCGAAAAAGAAATAGCATTTACCTACGGTACAACGGATGGCATGAACACCTTGGCTGCCTCTTATAGCAGAAAAATTTTAAGCGCGGGCGATGAAGTTTTGGTCGGTGCGGCGGAGCACCATTCCTCCTGTTTGCCGTGGAGAAGGGCCTGTGCAGATACTGGTGCCACTGTGAAGATCATTCCCCTCAGAGGCAAACAATATGAGCTGGATGTGGATTTTTACCGCTCCATGTTTGGAAAGCGCACAAAGCTTGTTGTCATCCAGCACATAAGCAATGTTTTGGGAAACATTAATGACATCAAGTTGCTTACGAGGATTGCTCACGAAAATGGGGCAAAGATAGTTATTGATGGCGCGGCGAGTATGGCCCATGGCCCCTTCGATCTAAGCGATATCGATTGTGATTTTTTTGTAACTTCCGGCCACAAGGCCTTTGGTCCGAGCGGAAGCGGGTTCCTCTTTGGCAAGTCTCATCTCCTAGATGAGATGCCGCCCTTCCGCGTCGGTGGCCAAATGGTAAACGAAGTATCTTTCACTGATGCCCTGTATAAGCTATCGCCTGAGCGCTTTGAAGGAGGCACACCAAGTATCGCTTCTGTCATTGGTTTCGGTGAAAGTATAAAATTTTTATCGGAGATAGATTGGGTTTTCGCTAGGCGATATCTTACTAAGTTGACCAAGTATTGCCACGATAGATTGCTTGAGGTTGATGGCATTGAGTTGTACGGTTCTGGGAACGCCGGTATTTTTTCTTTCAATATTGCGCCATTGCATTGCCACGACGTTGCGACCATCCTGGCGAAATACGGCATCGCGATCCGCGCCGGGCACCATTGTGTCCAACCACTAATGAGCTTGCTTGGCACAAATGGAACGGCAAGAATATCCCTTTGCCTCTACAATACTATCGAAGAAATCGATTTCATCGTCGACATCCTAAAAACCTGTAAAAGTTACTTTGCTCGCTGAACGCCTCCATCTCTTCTTCCCGACCACAAAGCCAATCACCTTCTTTCCCCTTTGCTGATCTGGCATTTCGCCTGTGCAGACGGCGATCAATACCACTCTCATCCACATAAACTATGTTTTCCTTTTTGTACACGGACATTGCCCTCTCATAGTCCACGCGTTTCTCCTCATCCTGTTCTTTATAGGCCCTGGTCTTTTTTTTACTGTGATCTTTAATTTTCTGAGTCCAGAAAAGCATACTGAATAGCG
>JAIRMI010000045.1 GCA_031258795.1 Puniceicoccales bacterium
GAAATGTCAAGGATTTTGCAAAGAAATGATGGGATTTCTGAAAAACAGGAATCCTTCGAATTGCAAATAAACTCAATGCTAGTGGGGCATTGAGACCTTGCCGAGGGGCTGGATGGTGATCTCTTCGGTCAACTCCTGGTGCGACAGAACGGGCAACTCGTATAATTCCAGCTCGATGAGCTTGCGCACATAGCGGCGGATATCCATGCTTGTCAGCAGCACCGGTCGATTCGTTTCATGGGTAAAATCACCCACCTCCTCCTTGATGGCATTGACTACCTTTTTGGCCATATCCGGCTCCAAGGCGAGGTAACTACCGGCGGAGGTTTGGCGAATAGCCTTCCTGATCACATCCTCAACGGCCGGATCAAGCAGATACACGGCCAAAATGTTCTGCCCACCGCTGTACTTGTAGCTGATGTAGCGGCGGAGCGTCGTACGAACATAATCGGTGAGCAGTATGGGCTCCTTTTCCTTCTGCCCCCACTCTATCAAACACTGCATGATCAGGCGTAAGTTGCGTATGGAAATTTCCTCCTGCACCAGGCGCTGCAAAACCTCGGCAATCTTTTGAACGGGCAACACGCGCTGTACCTCACGCACAAGCTCGGGGAACATCTTTTCCATATTTTCTAGCAAGAAGCGCGTCTCTTGCAAACCTAAAAACTCAGAGGCGTATTTCTTTAGAATAAAAGACAGGTGGTAGGTAAAGATCTGCGGCGTCTTCATGTATTGCACATTGGCGCGATCCAGCTGCGGGATCAGAGAATTACTTACCCACAGTGCTGGCATGTTAGGTAGGAACGGCTTCTCCTCAGTATATTGTATGTTCAAAATTCCCAGGCTATCCTTTGCCTCGCGCACTAGCACGTGACCGGCCAAAATTTTTCCCTGAGAAACGGGAACCTCCTGCAGCAAAATCTGATACATACCATCCGTCAAATTTTCGTTGAAACGGAGGTGAATGCCTGGGAAAGGTACGCCCAGATCGTAATACAATGCCTGCCGAACCTGTATCAGTTGATCGTTTAAAACATCGGGTTCAACGGATTGTTCGATAGCCGTAGCAACGTCCAACATGAGAGGAACGGTCACGGAGAAATCACTCTCATCGGCCCTAGCGGAAGCCTTCGGCGAGGCATCGGATGGCAATCCTCCGCCCTTTGCCGCATGGGTAACACTCCCGCCTCCCTTCCCACGGGTTATGGCCTTGAGAATCTTTTTGCCAACGACAAGCAAAACCACACCGAGAGCTAAAAAGGGTATCTTCGGAAACCCGGGAATTGACATCAGCAGGAAAACCATGACACCGGCTAAAATCATCGCCTTAGGCTGGGCAAACACTTGGTTACAGATATCGGACCCCAGGGCAGTGGCATCATCGGAAGCCACACGGGTAACTATGACACCGGAAGTTATTGAAATCAACAGAGCGGGAATTTGAGATACCAAGCCATCACCGATGGTCAAAATGGAATACACCTTCATGGCTTTCTCCACTGGCATGCCCTTCTGAAAAACACCAATTATCAAACCCGCCACGATGTTAATCGTGGTAATGATCAAACTGGCAATGGCATCCCCCTTAACGAACTTCATGGCGCCATCAAGGGACCCGTATAATTGGTTTTCCTTGCCGAGTTCGTCCCTCTTTATCTTTGCCTGATCATTGTCCAATGCTCCGGCGCGCACATCGGCATCGATACTCATCTGTTTACCGGGCATGGCATCCAAAGTAAACCTAGCGGACACCTCAGCAACACGTTCGGCACCCTTGGTGATAACCAAAAACTGCACAATGAGCAATATCAAGAATATAACCGCACCAACAACGAAATTTCCTGCAACAACAAAATTTCCAAAAGTATTTATAATTTCACCGGCATGGGCATGTATCAAAATCAATCGCGTAGTCGTAATATTGAGCGCTAATCGGAAAAGGGTAGTGAAAAGAAGCACGCTTGGGAAAGTCGAAAATGCCAATGTCCTAGGAATGTAGAGCGCCATCATTAGGAGCAATACCGAAATTGTGAGATTCAAGCTCAGTAAGCAGTCCAGAACCGGCGGCGGCACCGGCATGATCATCAAAGCAACGATCATAACAACTAAAAACGCAAATACGATATCGTTAAACCGTGATAATCGCATCATTCCACCAATTTGTGCCCCCTTTGCCATATATTCTAAATCTCCCTTGCCCTAGAAGTAATAATTTCCTGTGTACGCATGTCCTGCTCTTCTAAGCAAAGATAGCGAATCAAAGATCCCCGTGCCTCGCGGTCACGGCCAAGTCCCCACGCGACATGGCTTTTTAATAAAAAAAATAATTTTTCTTTGCTGTGAGCAAGATCAATGCCCTCCAATTTTTCGATGTAATTGACCGCCTCCTGACTCTGCCCAGTTGCGTAGAGTGTAAAAATCAGGTCGAGCATGATCTCCGGATCATCTTCAAAAAACTCGAACAAGCCTCGGTAAATAATCAAGGCCTCGTCGTACTTGCAGTACCTAACATACAGGTAAGCTAGCACTAACAAAAATTCCTTTTGACTAATATCCACGACAATTTCTACATGAAGAGAGTACGATCGCTGAAACAAAAATCAACAAAAATCACCCCATAAGTAACATGTGGCGATATTGATCCAGTAATTCGCACTTTTCTTCTTCGTTCATAAGTAATTTATGAATTCCATCAAACAATTCACTGTTTAAGGCATAGTTAGAATCCGGTTCGTCGTCGCCAGTAAACAAATCCGCCACCTGCCTTATTTTCATTCTAAATTGCTGTGGAGTAATAATACTGCGATCGGTAATCATCGGCCTGAGCAGCTTAATCATCGAATTTTGCAGTGTCTTAACATGCAGAACTTTCTTTAATTTTTCCTCAATTTTCCCCTCACCTGGGTCAAAGGACGAAGTCTTCGGCAGTGACATTTTTTCATCCCCATGATGGAGATTTGATACGCCAACCAAACCGTAATCCAGCGCATATTTTTCATCTAAAATTTTATTATTAGCCTTGTCATTATCACCAGCCATGTGTCTTATCCTCCTGCCCCATTTTCTAATTTATCTTGAATATCTTTCAAGAGTTCAATTGCCTGCTGCAATCCTTGTATGTTAAATTCCTCCGCTTTGAACTTGATAGCAAAACCAAGAGCCTGGTCCTTTCGCAGTACCGGATTCACTATGAATGAATAATTGTTTCTATAGTCGCAGAGCAGCATGGCACGCTCATACAAATTGGCACTGAAAAATTCGTACACCCGCAGCAAATAAACGAATACGCTGTGATCCTCCGTGCCAGCGGAACGCTCGTCAACAAACAAATCGCCGATGCGGTCGATTGTCAAATGGACAACCCCATGCTCGTTTGTGCACAGAGACTTTATCCCTACCATCTCTCCCAACTCTGCTATGGCGTCGCTAATTTGCATATTTTCCTGTCAATTCTAAGCATTTTTTATAACATTTGAAGCATCAGCTTCTTCACTTTCTCCTTCCAAATCTTCATCGTCAAGCACTTTATTCCCAGATATTTCCTCCTGTTCCTGTTCTTCAAGAATAATTAACTCATCCAACTCAGATTGCATCGATTCCAAAACCTGTATGCGGTTTTCCTGAGCCTCAAAAAATTTAATCGGTAATCGGCGAATGAGCTCCATAAGTTGGGTAATAGTAAAAATTGCCGGAGATCTATCGTTTTCGTCATCTTCAACGCCAAATCTCGTGAGTATGTCATACAATTGGGCGCTATTAACATAAGTTTGCCGCGAAAACTTTGCAATATCCTTCGTTGTTTCAAATTCCTCGTCCTCGTTAAAGGGCTTGTTTCTCTTGCCATCTTTAAATGTCCTCCCTATTAGGCCGTTTAGCTTTTCGCTTTCCTGCATTATTTGCAGTAGCACTTCCACCATAAACAGCGCATCCCTGATGGCTATTAAAAATGCCACCGAACGCGATGGATTGGCTGATTTCATGTCCTCTCCCAATAATTCTACGGTGATCCCGAGATATTTTTTTATAAGCTTTTTTCCGAAAAAATTCCTTAGCATTTCGGCCATCGCAACAAATCCATCGGCAGCCAGTACCAAGCGATACACATTGGTGAGCATGTTTGGCGTACATTCGCCATCCGTTTGTACGCCCTTGGAAACCAATGATGCAAATAAGTCCGATGCTTTCGGAATTAAATTGTAACCATCCTTTATTTCTTGGCCATGGGCACTGCGTAGGGCGGCCTTGGCATTTGCCAGTTCCTTTTTAAACAGTTTCGAAAATTTGATCTGCTTGGATAGATCTTCTATCTTATCCTGAAAATCCTTTTGCCGATCGATTCCCTTCTTATCCGTACGCCCTTCAAGTCTTTGGAGCATTTTTGTGGCTTGGCGTATTTCCCCTTCGGCATACTCGCTTTCGAAGTCCTCGAGCGCTTCCATGTACTCTACGGCATTATCCTGCTCGGTAACTTCATCAAATGTCTCGGCAGCATCCTCTAAAATTATATCCGATAAAGGTCTGTCATCCAGCGTTGCCCCATCCTTTTCGGAATTTTCGCCCCGCATCCTGCGCTCCATCTCCTGGATGATTGCTCTCTGCTTAAGTCGCCTTAATCTGGCTTCATAGTCTTGGTACTGCCTAGTTCCCTGCTGCTTGTCAAGGCGGCGAACATAGCCATACAACAGCCTGCTTTTTTCATTGGCCATTTTCCTATCTAAAATATCGCGAATTTTCAGTTTCTGTGGTTCTTTCCGTCGCACAACGATGTATCCATCGAGCTCATCCGCCTCCTCTATCATGGATTTCGATTTTGGATTTAGAGTGACATCTTGCCCACGAAAGTTACCCTGTATAGGCTGACTACCGTCTTCCATTTCTTCAACGCCAAGGACGTTATCGTGAACAGCTCCCGTGTAACTAGCGAACATTTGTAGGTAAATGTAACATTAATTGCAAAAATGCCAATAACAAAATCCAAGCATCCCTAAAAAAATACCCTATCAAGGGAACGATACTGTATGGCTTCCAATATGTGCTTCTCCAAAATTCTGTCTGACTCTGCTAAATCGGCAATCGTACGAGCGATTTTCAAAATTTTGTCATAGGCCCTGGCGGATAGGTATAAATTTCGCATAGCCATGTCGAGGAGATTTTGGCAAGTGGCATCCAAAGTGCATATTTCTCGCACATTAACCATTCTCGCATTTGTTGTTTTCCTGTCTCTGAAGCGTTTATTCTGCATTGAACGAGCCCGTTCCACCCTACCTTTGATATCCGCAGAGCATTCTGCCTTTCCCCGCCCCCGCAAATCCGAAAGCGACACGGAAGGTACGTCAACCTGTATGTCAAAGCGGTCGATCAGCGGGCCACTGATGCGCGAACGATATTTGGCAACTAAATTCGGAGAACACTTGCATCGGCCCGTTTTATCACCGAGAAAACCGCATGGACAGGGGTTCATAGCGGCAACAAGTATGATTGAACAGGGAAAAGTAACCTTTCCAGAGCTGCGTGAAATAGTGATTTCTCCGTCCTCCAACGGCTGGCGCAATACTTCGAGCGTCATGCGATTGAATTCAGCCAATTCGTCCAAGAAAAGCACGCCATTGTGAGCCAATGAAATTTCGCCGGGGCCGGGAATTACCCCTCCCCCCAATAGTCCAACCGTACTTATGGTGTGGTGAGGCGCTCTAAATGGCCGCCTGAAACAGGAATTTTCCTCGCTTAAGCTCATACCTGCGGCGGAATATATGTTCATGATGTCAATCATTTCCTCCATGCTGGCCCGGGGCATTATGGTGGGAATGCGCTTAGCTATCATGGACTTCCCCGATCCGGGCGTACCTATCATCAATAGATTGTGCCCTCCAGCAACTGCAACTTCAACGGCCCTGCGTATGGCGAGCTGGCCAACAACATCAGAAAAATCAATGACATAATCCTGCTCAATGGAATAGAAATTTTCGATCGAAGATTGAGCCCTGGGCAGGGGAACGTCTCCTGATAAAAACGCAACGACGCTCACCAAAGAATCTGCTACGAAGACTTCAACTCCCTCCACCAAAGCCGCTTCTTTAGCGGATTTTGGAGGCAATATTAGTTTCTTGGAATGTTGCTTTGCGTATAGGCCAAAGGCGATCCCTCCACGAATATCAGAGATAGTACCGGACAAACTGAGCTCACCGGCAATGACAAACCCATCGAGTAGGTGCATATTGGCCTGTGCCGTGCTCTGTATCACACCCAGCGCAATTGGCAGATCGTAGAATGAGCCTTCTTTTCTAATGTATCCGGGAGCAAGATTAACCGTTGTACGCATACGGGGACAGGCAAAACCACTGTTGCTTAAAGCTGAAAATACACGGTCATGGGATTCCTTCACTGCAGCATCCGGAAGACCTACCATTATGAAGCGAGGGTCACCGCGTTCGCCGGAATTCACCTCTATGGTTACATCCACAACCTCAATTCCCTTGAGTGCGCCTGAATGAACAATTGATAACATGTTTCCATGTTTTAGATTGGCATTTTTACCAAAAGTCAATCACAAAACCAGGGAAAGTTGACCTTATTGAAAGATGGGGAATTTGAAGGAAATGGAAGATAGTATCCAATTTTTTTAAAAATGTTAACATGCCCCAATTTTTGATCTTGACTTTCTATTTACAATTATGTATAATAAATCATTATGTTTTTTCCTAAAACTGATAGAGTTGCATTTCAAGCTTGTCTTCGAGCTCGTCATGAACGCCGGCCATTAACGCGCGAACAACTCATATGGCGCTTAAATTTCTGCGTAGATATTACAGACACACATACAGACGATTTCTTTAAAGCAATAGAAGATTTACTCTATGAATATGGTTTTGATGAATCTAACTTTCGTGAGGTAGTTTTCCCCGTTCGTTTGTTTGAAGGCGAAAATTTGGAAAAATTCAGACTGCGCCAAATATACACCAATCCTGGTTTAGTTGGATTTTTGCAATTTCTTCCTAATAGAAAATGTATCGAGCTCTTAAAAGCTTTGTTTACGTACCCTGCTCAGCGACCAGGACTTGGGTCTTGCGCAAGGTCATCTTATTTGATCAATCTTTGGATAAATAATCCATTGGAGTATCTTAAATTTGCCAAACAATGCCTCGATGACCCAAGACAGGTCAAATTCAATGTGGAGTTGGGAGACACAATTGAAGAAATACCTGTACTAACGGGGCTAACCGATGCCCATGGAAAATCCCTTAGCGATGTAATGGAATGCGCCGTATCAAATTTATCACTTGCACTAGACGCGGATGGAACGGAAGATAGGCTGGAAAGGGCTATCCGAAACCGAATAACACAATGGGGCGGGGAGAAGAAAAATAGTGTTGCGCTGAAAGAATATGGACAAGCACTGAAGTGTGTAATGAATGCCATTAAAAGAATCTATAACCCCGAAGACGGCGAATTCTATTTCAGAATAGACAAAGATGAATTAATGGATGCTATCGGGAATCTTTTTGGGAAATTAGAATTTTCTTCGGGAGAGGCTACCCCCGCTGCCCTCATTGCTTTTATAGTAGAAAAAACTTCTGAGTCAGCAAAGGGATTAACCTATGACTATCTAAATTTTATAACCTCAAATTGGACAGACGTTGAAATTGGATTTGTCCAAGATGGTAGGATTTCTTTGGCTGAAGCTGTGCGTTTAGTAAGCGCGCTTCGCGACGGAAATGGAAGAGAGTTTGTAACATTAGCGAGAATACAAACAATCGATGGGGAGACGGGGAAATCTAGCTCGGGGCACGGCTTTAATGTGCGAGTAATCAGCGATTTCGATCCCCAAAGACTTCAGGATGGACAAATATTGAACATAGGGCTCAGTAATTATGCAGATGAATCCACAGGTAGGCCATATGTCGGGCTAAGAAGAGAAAGTGACGGTACGTTTCAAATAGTCAACTACCATCCTGAGAGAAAGGAAGTCGCAGAGCCCATGGCTGGTACGGGCAGTCTCCTAATCAAAGGTATAACTATAAGCCCTGCTACCTTTATCGAGCAGGGCTAAAAAAACTTGACTATTTTAGAAAATTTTGCAGAAAATATATCATGATCGTGGATACAGTTAACAATATTCGAAGTAGTGGGGAGCTTTATGAAATATATTCTACCAAAGATAAGGCTTTTGA
>JAIRMI010000006.1 GCA_031258795.1 Puniceicoccales bacterium
TCTGTTTCTCCTGCAGGACCAAGAACGATTGGCTGCAGCCCAGCAAACTCACTCTTTAAAGTCGCAACATCATCATATACCTCCGTTAGGATATCATTCATTTCATTAAATCTATCATCACATTTGCAAGCCATGGCATCGATGTCCCTTTTCATCTCTGGAATGATGCCATAGCAACAGTCGTTAGAAAGTCCCCCGGGTCCCATCAGAGTATCAAAATTTTCCTCTAGAACACCAACTCTTTTCATCAGAGAAGCAGTAATTGCATTGTCCACATCGTCCACCGCACCAAAAAAGTTATCAACCAGCGCACCCCTTAAACCACCAAACGCATCTCTCGTAGCAACACCAAATTCCTTCCTCTGATAGGAGTCGCTATCAGCTGCCCCCAATTTATCTATCGGATCATTGGTGTTGGTATCACCAGCGTTGCCGAAACTATTCACTATGCTGTTAACAGCAGTCTTCGCATTTGTTTTCCACTCATTAAGCTGATCGTCCTCAACTCCATTTTCTCCCAGCTTCTCATTTACATCTTGGAGCGCATTAAAAAAGTTATCAACCAGATCAGTCTTTAAACTCTCAAATGCATTTTTTGTAAAAGTACCAAATTCCGCCCTAGTGTTAGTGTTAGGGATAACCCCCCCCCACCCCACCTGATCATTACTAGCCAACTTATCTATTGTATCGTCGGTGAAGCTACTCACTATGGTATTAAGAGTTCTCTCCGCATCTGTTTTCCACGTTTCAAACTGGCTGTTATCAACTCCATTTTCTCCCAGCTTCTCATTTACACCTTGGAGCGCATTAAAAAAGTTATCAACCAGATCAGTCTTTAAACTCTCAAATGCATTTTTTGTAAAAGTACCAAATTCCGCCCTAGTGTTAGGGATAACACTCCCCCCCCACCCCACCTGATCATTACTAGCCAACTTATCTATTGTATCGTCGGTGAAGCTACTCACTATGGTATTAAGAGCGTCCGTCGCATTTATCTTATATATATCCAATAAACCGGCAAAGGCTGCGGGGGTTGAGGCGAGTAACAGCAGGGAGCAGCAGCAGAAAACCGCAGCAGAGCGAAACCGGCGAAAACTTATTTTTTTCCAATGCCTGGAAAGCCAGCTGAGCAAACCTTCGCGAAACTTTGACGCTTTGATATTTTTATGCTCCATTTCCAACTCCATTTGTGAGTTTCTTAAATTTTTGATAAAAATTTTACATATTGCAAGGTTTTTTTAAATTTTACACAATTGGAAAAATTTCCCTGAAAAGACTTTTTCGTTGTCTTCCTGAAAAATTCGTTAGCATGGAGCTGTGTAACTAACTAATGGAGGAAAAATTATGAACTCGGTTGTGAGTGCCCTTGAAGTTATTCTGGCTGATACCTATGCCCTATACCTAAAAACGCAAAATTACCATTGGAATGTGGAAGGCCAGGACTTCAAGCCGCTCCACGAAATGTTCGAAAAACAGTACGACGACCTGTTCGAAGCGATAGATGTTGTGGGGGAACTCATCCGTGGCCTCGGTTCGAGGACCATAGGAACGTTCGGTGATTTTTCCAGGCTTACCAACATAAAGGACGGTAACAAAGATGCCTCCGCAACACAGATGGTATCCGACCTGCTCCATGATCACGAACTCATGGGACAAACACTGGGCAAGGCCTTGAAAGTCGCGCAGGAAGCGGGTGATGAGGTCGTCGCTTCCTACTTGGGCAGCAGGATGATGGTGCACAGAAAAACTTCCTGGATGCTGAGAAGTACCTCGGCCAAGTGAGTGAGCGTTGAAAATGAGTGGGAGTTACTTTTTGGTAAAAATTTGCTCTATCTTCGGCTAACATGTCAAAAAAAGATGATACTTTTAGCAAATTATACCCATTCACCTCTCAGTTTTCCGAGATAGATTCGGCTGGGAATCGCGTACATTACATCGAGGTGGGGAAGGGAGAAACGGTGTTATTTTTGCATGGATTTCCCACGTGGTCGTTCATGTATCGCAATCTCATCTTAGAATTAGCTCCCGATTTCCGGTGTATCGCGCTCGATAATCTGGGCTACGGTTTCTCGGATAAGCCCCTCCGTTACAAATATACCATTAAAAAGCACATTGAAAATGCCATAAAGTTTGCTGAAAATATGCATTTTAAGAAATTTCACCTCGTGATGCACGATTTTGGCGTGGGGATCGGCCTTGCGTTGGCTGAGCGCTGGCCGGAGCGCATAAGCAGCATGGCATTTTTGAATTCCTCCTGCTTCAAACATCCAAGGCTTCCATTCTCCATAACACTCATGAAAATTCCCATCATAAGCACGATTCTTACGCGCTGCACAAATCTGCTTCAGAGTATATTTTTACACATCGGGATGAATTTTTTAACGGAAGACGTTAAAAAGGGATATTTGAAACCCTATGATTCTTTTTTGAGCCGCGCGGCAATAAGTGACGGCCTGGCCGATATCCCGCTGTTCCCGGATAACCCTTCCCTAGAAACTTACTACGACATAGAGGGTAAAGCTTTCATATTGTCTAGCAAAAAGATGAAGTTTTTCTGGGCAGATTTAGATTTTTTTCACAATTTCACCTCGCTAAAGCGTTGGGCAAAAATACTCCCCAATGCGCTCCTAAAAAGATACGAGCAGGGTGGATACTTTTTACTGGAAGATTCGCCGGAAGCTAGGCATGACATTCGCGCTTTTTTGCTCAAACATCGGGATATCAACAGATCCTTGTTCAAATAAAGAATGCTCTCAAAGCAATGAGAGCAAAAACAAAACATATACCGCCAACGAAATTAGCTACCTTTTTATGGGAAAGGATTTTGTCGATGCAATCCCGCAAAACGTAGGGAACCGCTCCAACTGTCATGGCAAAAGTAATTAGGCAATATACCACCAAAACAAATGCGTTGTGGAGGAAAAATTCCCGACAATAGACGGCATCGAGGACCCCATCACATAAAAACAATAACAATATGGCAAGACCCCTCAGGGCAAGCAAATCCCGTACTTTAAAGAAGGATAGTCCGCAAATCAGCGCAAACGCCAAAAATAACAGATGCCTGTAATTTCCAAAATCTGCGACGCTCAGATGTAGGATTTTATGCAGCAACACTACTGTGGCTCCTCCGAATAGCACAGCGGCAGAAGCCTTCCAGTAGAGCAGCCAATTTCTTATTTTTTCCAGCAAAGCTCCATTAAACGGGCAAATATAGGCGGGAACCAAAAGTAATAAAAAAAACAATACCAATAAAACATGCTGCCCCACTAAGTAACAATGCATCTATGAAATTCAGTAGGCAATAAAATTAATATCTTCGATAAAAATTTACTAATTAACCATCCTTAATGCTTAGGCAGCTTCTCTAAAACATCGAAATTTATAAAATGCAAAACCTTCCCTGTTCTAATTTGGGAAATTTGCAAAAGTTTTATTGACAAAAGCTAAATTTTGCAACTTACAAAAGCCATGGGAAATGTTCAGAGAAATTTAAACCAAAAGATAAGCAGTTATCCATCTGCGTGTACAGCAGATGGATGGAGCATAAAGTCGCCAGTGGTGCCGGATCGTTCCGTTGAAAATACTAGTAAAACAGGAGATGCGTCAATGTCTAATCGTCCTTCCACCGCTAGACAAAATGAGACATATGTCCGCGATCTTAAGAAACCAATGAGACAACATAGAAAAAACGGAAATTGCATGTGGTATGCCATAAATGAGGCCTGTGGCGGAAATGGAAATAGGGTACTCAAATTGAAGCAAGGTTCCGACATTAATGCTCTAAACCTAAAAAGACTCATATATGAAAAATTGTTCGTCAAGTTAGAAGCTAAGTGCCAAAATCTCAAACCAGTAAACTTTGACCAAGAGATTGCTGTTATTAACAGCATCATCGTGGATGGTTTTTCCGGGTCAATGGCCAATGGAAAGAGTTACGACCTAAATGAAGCTCGATTTGATCTGGGAAATGAAAGCTCGGAGAGCATTCCAGATTATTTTGAAGAAAATGGAATAAAAGATGTTTCAGATATAACCTATGATCAATTGAAAACGATAATGGCCAAGCTTAGCAAAGCCTCAGCAAAGGCCAGAAACAATATGGCATTTTTTAAATACTTAGCGGACTGCCCAAAAGATGGACATCCGTTTGCC
>JAIRMI010000011.1 GCA_031258795.1 Puniceicoccales bacterium
TTTGCGAAACCAATCGATTATGGGACCATTTTTGTTCGTTTTATGCGATCCAATCGCTTCGGGTCAATTTTTGTTCGCCACTGGAAGCATTACCCAGGGCCACAGAAAGCACTCCCTTCTTTCCCCTTTGCTGATCTGGCATTTCGCCTGCGTAAATGGCGATCGATTCCACTTTCATCCACATAGGCTATGTTTTCCTTTTTGTACACGGACATTGCCCTCTCATAGTCCGCACGTTTTTCCTCTTTGCTGATCTGGCATTTCGCCTGTGCAGACGGCGATCGATACCACTCTCATTCACACAAACTATGTCTTCCTTTTTGTAGATAGACACTGCCCTCTCATACCCCTCACGTTTCTCCTCCTCCCGTTATTTATAGTCATCTTACTTTAGAAAGGCATACTAAATGGCGTCGGAGAGAGAAGGGAAGGTGGGAGGATGTCGGCTAGTGTTCCTTTGAGGTTTGCCCAGAATTTTTCGATGGGATTGATGGTCTGGGAAAATAGGGAGGCAAGAAAATCAAGGAACAGCCGGCCGCTTCGATGGCCTCCCGTTCTTTATATACCCTGGTCTTTTTTTACTGTGATCTTCAGCTTTCTCAGCACTTTGCCAATGCAACTCGTGCTCACTTTAAACTCGCTGGCCATTTCCCTTTGATAGGAATTCGGATGCTCTTCCACATACTTCACTAGTTTTTCAAGGTCTAACTTTCTGTATTTTTAAATGCTCCTGTCAAGTAGTTTGACTATAAACATAGCTTCCAGGGCTTGGAAAGCTCATGGAAAAATTCACATAGGCAAATCAAAAAAGTGGTCCAGTAGATCTGTTCCTTAAGTCACTTATTGCCAGCTAATCCGTACAAATACTTGGTGGCGAGACCCAGAATCGAACTGGGGACACAAGGATTTTCAGTCCTCTGCTCTACCAACTGAGCTATCTCGCCACAAACGACAAAAATTTAACCATAGTGAAAACTTTCACTTAATTTTGGCAAAATTCACAATGTTGCAAAAAATTCGCTTCAATGTGTCTGACAGCAGAAACCGAAACCAGATTATCCATTCAACACACTCCATTTCGAAGTAAGGCAAACATTCATAGGATTTGGCTTCCGCTTGCCCCTGACTGCTGCTCATTAAGTGAGCAAATTTGCGCCAGTCAACACATATCCCCAAAAATTTCAGCCAATTCTTGTGGAAATCGACTTGAAAACCTTGATTAAAAGGATGTTTTTGAAATCAATGAAATTCCTTGCAGCTAAAAACGAGGAGGCTAGCCATGATGTGAAAAACAGCAAAAGGAGAAACGAAGCGTTGCTAGGCTATGGTTAAGTAATGGAACCAATTATTTCGCAATAAATTCGCTTTAATTATTATAAAAAATTGACAGGCAAAATTTAGTTAGTTTCCCAAAATGGAAATTTGAAGAAATTTTGCAAAAATTCAGGACTTCATTCAAAGCAAAAAAGAGTTTACCCATATGTAAGTTAAAAATATAAAAGCGCCGGAACTTTTATTTGCAAGCTTGCAAAAACTTCATATACTGCCCGCCATGGATGTGAATATAAAAAAATAGGCGTTTCTGAAACTCTAATAGCGAAAGAAAATACCGTAATTGGGGATGAAGAATGGAAAGCAAAGCAGCAGGAGGTTTGCCAACGGTTAAAGGCGTGCCAGGAGGTGCTAGTCAATTTTCTACGAAAAAAAGCTTTTGTCCGGAAGGAGCCCTTAGTAAGCGCAGTGCAGACCCTGTCGACGGAAATGAGAAAAATTTGGTAGGTTTGACTTTTAATTTTAAGCACTTTTCGCCGTTTTTGATGGACAATTCTCTTTTACTAAAGGAGTTACATGAGCTATCATCCCCTTTCACGCACATGCCGAATCCTGGAAACATCGGTGATATACTGATAGCAAAATCAACGATTGATTTCTTTGATGCCAATGGATTAGAATATAAGACGTTTGATGGGAAACCTGCGGATTCCATAGTATACGGTGGTGGCGGGATTTGGTTTGCCGCCTATCGTGGACACTGGCTAAAATGGTTGAACCTATTCAAATCTGCAAAGAAAGTTATTATCCTACCCAGTTCATTCTGGGATTGTAACGAATTGATAAATATTCTGGACGAACGGTTCATTGTATTTTGCCGCGAAGAAAAAAGTTATAAATATCTACTCGATGGGAAAACTAAAGCAAAAATCACACTTGACGATATGGCTTACGGTGCAGCGAAAATGCTTTGTGTAATAATGTAACCGCCACGGAACAAGACAAAGCAACCTTCTCGCACATTTTAGATAAAGTCGAAAAAATAAAAGGATCAAAAGTTGCTTATTTTATGCGAACAGATTGCGAATCTGCAAAGCATTTTAGAACAGATCTAGATTTGTCATCTTGCATGCAAGGTAGCGAATTTACAACCAAAGAGCAAATGTCATTCAGTGCGGCGGTGATGCTTTCTACCGTGGACAATTTTGATGTGATTGTAACGGACAGATTACATGTCGCAATTGCCAATGCTTTAATAGGGAAGCAGGTTTATGTGTTAGATAATTCCTATGGAAAATTATCCGGTGTTTACAAAGGTTCCATGCATCATTTGCCAAACATACACTTGTGTGACGAGGTACCAAGGGATATTGGAAATAACCGTTATTCTCACCTTTAACAAAAACCGAAAACCGCGGAGGCTATAGTCAAAGAACTTGACAGGGGCATTTAAAACTACACATCTGGGACAGATGGCATATTATACAGCGGATTTGAGAAAGAAGGTGTTGAAATAGGAAGACACGCGCAGTGTAAAGGAAACGAGCGAAGCGTTTGGAGTAAGTGAGCGTGCGATATTTGCATGGAAGAAGAAGTTGAGGAGAACGGGGAATCTAGAGCGTGTACCGTTGAGCAGAAAATACAGAAAGTTAGATCCGGAAAAGCTAGTCAGGTATGTGGAAAAATACCCGGATGCCTATCAAAGGGAAATGGCCAGCGAGTTTAAAGTGAGCACGAGTTGCATAGGCAAAGCGCTGAGAAA
>JAIRMI010000039.1 GCA_031258795.1 Puniceicoccales bacterium
TTGGGCGGAACAAAGGAGCCACAGCCATCAGCCATCACCAAATTAACATTTTTGTTTATGGACTTGTCCACCGAGGATCGCCAAACGATATCCTTAGCCTCCTCATCATCGGGATCATTTTCCAGCATGGAATTGGCAACGCTTACCGCCTCATCGAATTTCTTTTCTTCGAACAGGGAATTCGCCAATCGCAGCCAATCTGACCGCAACCGCCTTTCCTGAGGGATAGCGCAAATGGCGAACTCGGCTACCTTGTACAACCTTTCGCTGAAGGCCACCTTCGATAAATTTCTATATCCAATAACCGAAGAAGGACTGCCGTCGAGAAATCCTTCTATTTCATCCAGCACCTTCCAACCGGGGGCATGCCTTTGGCGTAAGTATTTTATTTTCAGGAGAACAAACATCTGCTTAAGGAGTGCGCTTATGGTCCTGACATTGAAATGTGTTTGTCTTCGCAACCTGTGTAACTCACTGCGCACATCCAAATTTTCAGGATATTTTTTTAAAATTTCCCGATAAAGAAATGATGCATATTTAAAATCCCCATCCGAGCTGACGGTTTTTACACGTTCCAACAGGGGATCTATGTCAACTTCTTCTTTCATGATTGAGTTTTCATTATGAATCTATTTTCTAAAAATTCACACACACATGTCAAAATTTTATCGACGGCCGGTTCACTCCGTGCTTCAACGAGCACCCGCAATTTGTTTTCTGTGCCGGAATAGCGCACGAACACACGCCCATAGTCCGGTTCGGATTTTTGGAGAAAGTCTAACACTTCCCCAAAACCGGACACTTCATTGAGCGGCACTTTTCGTTCGACTCGGATGTTACGTAATTTTTTTGGCAGTAGTGCGATGTCAGCTTTTAGTACGGACAGAGGCAGCTCGCTTTCCGCCATAATTTTCAACAGCAGCACCGCCGCAGAAATTGCATCGCCCGTATTTGAAAACTCCCGCAAAATTATATGTCCCGACTCTTCTCCTCCCATGGAAGCATCGTTTTCAAGCATAGCACGATAAACATTCCTGTCACCCACCTCGCTGCGTAGGACCCTGATGCCAAACTTGCTCAAGCTACCATCCAACCCAGAGTTGCTTTGTTCCGTGGCGACGATCAAATTATTCTTGAGCCGATTTTTGGCGAACAAGTATTTTGCGATTATGCCCAGGATTTGATCGCCATCCACGGGCTCACCACTTTCATCAACCACGGCAAGCCGATCGCCATCGCCATCGTGAGCAATGCCCACGGCTGCCTCGTAATCTTTTACGGCTTTGCATAGGGTGGTTATATTTTCGGAACCGCAGCCAGCATTGATGTTTTTCCCGTCGGGCTTGTCGCCGATAACTATGAGGTCGGGACAAATTTTTCGCAAGATCGATGGGCTGGTGACCGTTCCCGCACCATTTGCCGTATCCAAGACCATGGGTCCGCTAAAATTCAACCCAATGTTTTCAAACAAGGCACAGAATTTTTCCCTGGCTTCGGCGGCATAATTAACAGTCTTGGCAATCGAGGCATCTCCTTCCTTTTCAGCTAAATTTTGTGCCAACTTTTCGATGGCCAACTCCCAATTGTGGGATACTTTTTCTCCGTTTCCGTTAAAAATTTTCACCCCATTATCGGAATAGGGATTATGGGATGCTGTCACGGCAAACCCACAGTCGCACCCCAGTTTACGGGAAATGTAAGCTATCGCCGGTGTTGGCAAAACTCCACAGTGAAACACATTCACTTTATCCGAAAAACCGGAAATCAAGCCCCGTATCAGAGCTTCGCCACTGCTGCGCGTATCACAGCCAATGGTAACTCTTAGGGAGTTCTTTCCCAATTGCTGCGAAAAAAATGTTTCCGTTGCTCTCGCCAAGCGCGAAAAAAAACCAGGCACTACGGGGTACTGACCAAACAACCCCCGTATGCCATCTGTACCAAATAATCGCACTGTCACGGTAAACTATTAATTGCCGATCTTTAAAAAATAGCAACCATTTAGTGGGTAAAATGTAGCCGATCTCTAAAAAATTTCACTGGACTTTTGCTTTAAAAGCTTGATAAATTGCGCAATTCGGAGAGATGGCAGAGTGGTTTATTGCGTCGGTCTTGAAAACCGAAGTGCCGGCAACGGTACCGTGGGTTCGAATCCCTCTCTCTCCGCGCGGAACTATAACTATACCTCCATAGCCCAATGCTCTTTTATATTTAAAAATAATGGAACTGGTCTTAGTATCTTTTGCGTCTTTTAGGGACATCTTTTAGTGCCAGGACTCATAAGCTCAAATAAAAGAGAAAGCTCAAATGAAAAAGGAAAGCGCAGACGATGCAAATGGATGAGAAGAAGGAGTGCGCACCCATCAGCAACCGTTGACAAAAAACAAACAATGCCGCAGATTTCACCAATGTGTTCCTGGCCGAAATGCATAGCTCAAACATAGACGTAGGTAATAAGACACCATCATGTCATGTTACAGTTATAAAGAATTGTTCCCGTTTGC
>JAIRMI010000048.1 GCA_031258795.1 Puniceicoccales bacterium
ATCAAGTCAATGAACCACAAAGATTCATTTTTGGAGTGACTTTCGAAAACGCACAGCATGGCGCTACTTTTCGAGAAAATGCGAATATCAGCGTACCCTATAATTTCCGTGCCGCGGTAGAGGAGAAAGTGCTCATGGTTTTCATCTTCAAAATTTTCCCGAATTGGATCGCTGATTCCAAGCCTATGAAAATAATTCTTTCGAAATTTTTTTACCGCTTTCCATTCATCTTCGGTGATGCATTTTAAAACGCGCAACCTATTAAAGACGGTATCTTTTATGATTTTGCTGATAAAAGCGCTTTTCCTGAGCGTGTAAACAGGGAATGACAACTTCCCGACTCTTTGATGAGCAGTTTCATCTCCTAAAATGCTCAATTTGAGAGCCGCGTATTCATCTCGCACGTCGGGATTGGTTCTCAAGTAATCGCGGAAGCGAAGATTCAATTCAATTAAATGCCTCACTCGTTTCCTTTACACTGTGCGTGCTTTCCTATTTCAACACCCTCTTTTTCAAATCCGTTGTATAATATGCCACCTTTGCTACAGATTTAATTCTTATGTCTTTGTCAAGTAGTTTGACTATATAGAGACCATGATGAGAAGATTTAAAAATTTCTTCGGCGGAACACTTTCCCGTTTCCGCTCCGCACAATCCGCTTATTCTGCCGTTTGTGCGGCTATTGTTGCCTTCAATTTGGCCTCCTTAGAGATTCGCCTATAAGTCTATTTAAATTTAGCTAAGACTTGGATTCCCGAATCGTAGGTAGGGTACATCTCGCCTACGATCAAAGGTGATGCATATTTGAAAAATGAAGCGTCTACGGCGTTTTCTTCGTTGCTATACCAACCGGAGGGAAAGTCTTTTTGTTTCCCTATGGTATTTGAAATGTCTACGCAGCTTGTTTCGCAACTATACTTCTGACTATCGCTACGCAGCAGAATCATCATTTTGCCACTTATCTCATTTTCTAATGCTAGTTCAACGGCACGCTTTGCGCAGCTTACTGTTTCGGCAGAATCCGTGCCGGAGATGGTCATGCACGATGTCCGTTTCCAATCGTTCAAAACGACCAAGTCCACGCCGACGTCAAAATTTGCTTCCGTTATGAACTTTATATATTGACCAGGTGTACGTCCCTCAGTCACACTTTCACCGGAGCGACTTTTTAAACACCTTCCCACCAGGATAACACAATTGCCATTTGTATGTATACACCCGTGAACCCTTTTCACAAGGGCTTGCTCTTCAAATAAGTCGGCGAACATCAAATGCGGTGCCAAATTAGAATCGGGGCGCACTTTGGCCAGTGTGGCACCGCACAAGCTCCACATATTATCGCATCCGCTCAGTTCGACAATAGTCACACTGCCGGAAGCCTGCATTGAGTAAACGTCTGCCACAACACTAGTAAATAACGACGAAACGTGCTTCAGCAAAGAACCGTAACCTAGGCAATGATCGGTTAGAGGCAGGGCATTATCGGCCGAAAAAGGAATCAATATCAGCCGCATTTCATGGCCCACATTCGTTGAAGCTTCCTCTATTTTTAAGCAAAATTTTGCACTTTCTTCGTCGCCGAGGACAAACATAAATCGGATATTCTTTTCTTTCAAAGTCGAGGCTACGCCATTAAAATCCTCATCGGAACAATCAACAAGTCGCGACCCCAATGCTGCTCCGGGGGTGTAAGATAGGTTATTGATATTTTTTTGTTGCTGAGAAGCAAGATCTATGAAATTTCCGGTAATCAACCCCTCGAGTCCACCGATGCAACCGTAAACATCTTCCACAGCATCATAATTTAATACGCTTTTTATAAGAGCTGCCAATCCCACATTCATGAGCGCCGATGGTCGCCCCATCTGCATTAATAAAACATTTCCTTCTAATTTTGTCATAGCCTATTTTCCTAAGAACCATTAGCCTGCCTTTTAGGCGAACCAAGGCAACAATTTTCAAAAAAAAATAATTTTTTACACAAATGTAGTTTTTATGTTGAAAATTAGGATTTTCTTGTTCTAATCTCTCCAAAGAGGAAGGATGATTATGAAAAAGATTGTTAATATATTCACATTGACTGCCGCTTTAGCATGTACGGGGTGCAATTCCGTTGGCCCAAGGGGGATTCGGAATGTGCATCCACAGTATAATAGCGCTCTGAGCGATGTTTTGGATCAGCAATTACTGAACAATTTGGTTAGATTGAAGTACCGAGAAAATCCGCTATTTCTTGAGATCAATAGTATAATGGATTCGCGCACAGCTGGTATTGATGCTGGCTTTGGGAACAGTAAGTGGTTCATAAAGGGAAATAGCACCCAAACAACAATCGCACCAACGATTAAGTTTGCCGATTCTGAGACACCGACGGTTTCATACCATCCATTGCGAGGGAAAGAATTCATCCAGCATTTAATGACACCCATACCTTTTTCAGCGGTATTGCTAATGTCCCAATCGGGATGGAAGTTGGAACGCGTCTTCGATTTGTGCATTGAGAAAATTAACAACGTGGATAATGCATCAAATGCTTCTGGGCCAACACCCAGAATTAAGCCCGATTATGAAGATTTTTATCGCATGACGTCGCTTTTGCAAAAACTGGAGTATGAGCATAAACTATCCCTAGGGCTTGATAACGATAACAACGCTCTGGTCCTACGTTTCCTGAATGTGGCAACTTCTCTGGAAATGAAGGAGTTGCGTAAGATTTTGAATCTCGACGAAGACAGAAATGAATTTTATTTCCAGGATAATTTTCTCACCGTATCCAAGCGCAGCCTAAGTGTAAGAATGAGGTCTCTCATGGGGCTGTTGTTCTATTTGTCGCATGCCGTTGAGGTGCCTCAAGAGGATGTCGACAGTGGCAAGGTAATGGTAACGGTAGACGCAAGAGGTAGGGTTTTTGACTGGACAAGGCATGCAAGTGGTAAGATGATAAAGATCAGATGCTCGGAGACGGAGCCAAAGGATGCCTTCATATCAACCTATCACCGTGGTCACTGGTTTTACATAGCTGACAATGACCTGCACTCAAAGTCGACCTTTATGTTTATATCCTATCTATTTAACTTGCAGGCAGGTGAAGCTTCTGCGGGAGCGGTTGCCCCACTATTGACGGTCCCTACTGCCCCGTTGAGGTAGCACTTCGATTAATGCAGCGCAGCGATAATCAATGACAAACGCACAATTTAGCAGCCGCCCAGCCGAATGGAGGGGCGGCTTTAACGGTAGGTCACAGGGAAATGGAAGTAAACCATATGCCCGCAAGGATGGCAGGAAAAATTTTGTAAGAAAAAATGATAGAATACGCGCCACCGAAGTGCGCGTCATAGATTACAACGGCGA
>JAIRMI010000023.1 GCA_031258795.1 Puniceicoccales bacterium
TGAGCTAACCTCAAAGGAAAACTAGCCGACATCCTCCACCTCTTCCCTTTTCTCTTCGACGCTATTTAGTATGCCTTTCTAAAGTAAGATGACTATAAATAACGGGAGGAGGAGAAACGCGTGGACTGTGAGAGGGCAATGTCCGTGTAGAAAAAGGAAGACATAGTTTACGTGGATGAAAACGGAATCGATCGCCGTCTGCATAGGCGAAATGCCAGATCAGCAAAGGGAAAGAAGGTGTTTGGCTTTGTAGCCGGGAAGAAATTTCAGAGGAGAAACATTGTCGCTGGGTATGCCAATGGCAAGACTATTGCCGAATGTATTTACGATTGCACTACCGATGGCAAAGTCTTCAATGCCTGGATGAAACAATCCCTCGTTGCAGCGCTGAAACCAGTGCAAGTGGTCCTTATGGATAATGCCGCCTTTCATAAGCATCCGGATGCTCTTCCACATGCTTCACTAGCTTTTCCGGATCTAACTTCCTGTATTTCCTGTTCAGCGGCACCCTCTCTAGATTCCCCGTTTCCCTCAACTTCTTCTTCCATGCAAATATAGCACGCTCACTCACATCGAACACCTCGCTCATTTCCTTTACACTGTGTATGCTTTCCTATTTTAATACCCTCTTTTTCAAGTCCGTTATATAATATGCCATACATTCTCTAGGTATAATCTTTATACGCTTTTGTCAAGTAGTTTGACCATAGTAATTCACCGGCGCCAACCATGTCACTAATGTTCCCAGCGGTCAGCAACAGCCTTACGGCTACCCGAAAGCGTCGCATGGGGCGTACAATTTGCTGCCGAATCCACCTTTGGCGCCCAATGTGGGGTACGGTGCCAATTACGGAACATGTTTTCGATTTAGATCGCTACTAAGCCCTCCTTTGGTTCGCCCGATGTGCCACGGGGAAGACCCCCTTTTTTTAGGCTCGCCGCTGTCCTGTGAACCTTTAAATGGGTTGCGTCCATCATCAGGATTTCCGTCTTGCACTTAGATAGCTTTTGCAAAATTTTGGCAAATACCCCAAGCCTGTTCCACCGAATGAAGCGGTTGTAGGGCCCATATTCCTTCGGGGCATCCGACCTATCTCAAACCATTGCGGAGAACGTATACTATCCCACTGATCACTCTCTGGTCGTCCACCAGCGATTTCCCACGCGACTTCGGAAAATACAGCTTTATCCTACCAAAGGCTTCTCTTCTCTTATTAATTCCATTATGGCCAACCTTCTATTGGCCTTTTCCTAGCCTGTCAATACTTTTTTATGAGCCCTGACCCAGGGGATCTGCTAAACCAGATCACATATTAACAAGCGCATGCTTCCAGAGTCTGAGGGCTGTTCCTTAATAAAACAGCTCCATCGAAATGCCCATCGTATCGGGTGCTGTCCAGAGCAATTTCTTCACTTTTTGTATTTTTTGGCGCAAGATTACTTTGCTTTCCCCGGTGTTATTTCTAGGACAGTGAGCTCATATTTTTCCGGAGAAAGATAGTTGCGGAGCCTATATTTGCAGGTATCCGTGACAATTTTTCCACCGACCCAGGAATCGAATTCTGCTTTGAAGATTACGTCGGCTCCGTCCTTGTCTACGCTAACCAAGCGCGTGCCTTCACTGCGCACGAGGTGCAATGTGTTTAATACCACGATCAATGACGGCGGTAAGCTTGGTAAAACTTCAGCTTTTTCAAGCTCATGGAGCAGTACATTTTTGCAGAAGACCATTTCGCAGCAATACTTTGGTGAGAATTTCTCCAGTTCATTTATCACTTCCTCATATTGCACTATTTTGCCAGGCGTTGCCGTTTTCTTCTGAACCCAATCCAACATGGGTTTAAGTGCTTCTTTGTTGAATTTTTCACTGTATTGCTTAACCTCCTCCGGATCGGGAAAATCAGAATACATGAAATGGTCATTATTCAATTCTTCGCTAAAATTGTTTATTTCCATAATCACCTACTTCCATTTTCATTGTTTTGTTTGATTTTTTAACCTAAATTTGAAAAGAATTATAAACTCATTTCGCCACTTTGTCAAATGTTTATATACTCCCAAAATTCGTTCTATAAACACGAAATGATTCTATTTTAGCCAATGTTGCTCCATAATAGTTGTATACCTATTTCACCTGAAAAGCGCACACTGAAGAGCAGAAAAGAAGGAAGAAGATCATTCCAATTGGAGATATTTTAATCTAAGAAAGCAATTTGACAATACAAAATTTGCCACAAATGTGGCAAATTTTCCTTGCAAAATGTAAATGTTTTTATATCTTTATAAGATCGCTGTTTTGGGAGAGGATGAAGGGCAGCTCTTTAGGATTATCTGGTTTACAACATAACGCATTTACAGATATAGTAAGTGGTAACGAGGGAAATGTTAGTATTGACCAAAGCGAGCCATTTACTTCGGGTGTTAAACTTGAAGATTCACAGATTCTGAATGCACCGGTAGGGCAGGGTAGTGGTAACGTAGCGAATCAGAATTTAATCCAAAGAAGTGCTCGTTATCTCAAAGCTTTAAGCAAGCGCATCGTAACGTTAGTTGCAGCATCCGTGGGCCCAGCATCGATATTTTACAGCGGATTTGTTGGAGCTTCCAAATTAGCCATGAGACTGGCTAAGTCAGCTATAAAAAAGCCGGGATCAGAGTTTCTTTTTAGGGCTATACCGTTTTTGGGATCGGAATTTTCATGGACAGCAACTGGGGTAATTGCCGTTACAAGCTTAGTTTCGGCAATGGTGCTTAATCGAATTACATCATATAAATTTCCTTTAGGCGCTTTTAACATGGCTATTAAGCAACTCATAAAATTAGTACAAAAGGCGATAATTCCAACCCTGACATCCGCTATTTTAGTTGGGACCATGCAAGTCATGTTCCCCGGTGTAGCCGCAGGGTTGCTTGCCAAACCAGTGATCGGGGGGTTGGTGAAATACATAGCATCACGCGGAGTTAGCCCATGGATGCAGCTTTTTATTACAAGCACAGCGGCGCTCACTGTCATAAATAGAATCACAAATATAGTGAATAAGGGGTTTTCGCTATTGGTCTGGAAACCTTACATAGCTGTTAAAACTCTCCTATTGCAGGCACATATAACTATATTTTGTATCGCCGCTACTTATGCTCTGTTAGTTCGACTAACACCGCTTTTAGTTACGCAAACTGCATCCCTGCCCGCATCGCTTTTACTCTACACCGGAATGATTCCATCTTTGCCATCCTTACTTTGTTCCGGTGCAGCAAAAGACCGATTTATTCGCATTGAACAAGTCATTATAAATTGTATCGAGTGGGCATGTAGATCAGTTTATCACATATTACAAGCAGAAAGCTTGGAAGATTTACAAAATAAAATAAGTTTTGAGAATGATATCTTCCTTAAAAGGGTTAGAATTCTGCAGCGGCCCCAAAAAATATATAATGACATAGACTCTGCCAATCTAAATAAAGAGGAAAATTATGCCATAGATTGTGCCATTAACATTGCCCTAGTAGCTAGGGCAGCGGGGGCTGAAGATTATGATACGTTAAAAGGTAATTTAGAGGTAACGGGCTTGATATTAATCGAACAAAATCTGCTTGACACTGATCATTTTAAAGATAGCCCCTCTCCCGAGGATCCAGAAAATAGAGAAAAAATAACAAGATTTCTGTCTAGCCTTAAAACTAGCAATGGACGGTTTAGATTTGAAAATGGAAATCTAGTAACGGATTCCGGCCTGAAAGCAACTTTGGCCTATGATCCCGTTAAAAAGGTGGTGCATATATTTTACCATGGAACGGATTTCAAGAGAACCAAAAGGGGAGAGCAAACCATGTGGGCAGATGCTGATATCATTCTTGGTGAAAATGGCCCGAGAGAGATGGCTGATGACGCAATTGCATTGGCACAGACTGCTAAAGATGAATTTGGTGATAAATGCCGATTGAGCGGCCATTCGCTAGGGGGAGGATTGTGCCAAATAGCTTCTGCACATACCCAAATTCCCGGTGTTTCCATAAATCCAGCCCCAGTAAACGAATGGTGTTTCGCAAAATTACCGAGAGAAAACCTAATATATGCCCGGGAACATGGCATACAAGTGTCCACC
>JAIRMI010000029.1 GCA_031258795.1 Puniceicoccales bacterium
TACTCTCCGGACCTCAATCCCATCGAAAAATTCTGGGCGAACCTCAAAGGAAAACTCTCCCACATCCTCCACCTCTTCCCTTCTCTCTTCGACGCTATTCAGTATGCCTTTCTGGAGTAAGATGATTATAAAGAACGTGACGAGGAAAATCGTGTGGACTGTGAGAGGGCAATGTCCTTGTACAAAAATCCTCCACCTCTTCCCTTCTCTCTTCGACGCTATTCAGTGTGCTTTTTTGAAGTAAGATGATTACCTATTCTCCGGATCTCAATCCCATCGAAAAATTCTGGGCGAACCTCAAACGGAAACTCTCCCATATCCTCCACCTCTTTCCTCCTCTCTCCGATGCTATTCAATATGCCTTTCTGGAGTAAGATGACTATATATGTGCGGAAAGCGCTCTATTACAAAGTACCGCCCTTTCCCATCTATGTATTTCCGGAACGTGAAGCTCTTACATCCACCGGCAGTAATACATAAATTTAAGCCCTTTTCCTCGGTGTCATGGTAAAGTACGTAACCATTAACAGGGGCCGGCAAGTTTTTCACAGCTTTCTTAGTAAAATTTAACCTACGCTCGCTCTTCATTCCGTTCCTTTCCTCTTTTCTCTCAAACCTTATTACTTCCATCCTCAAATCATCCGCAAACCGAGATCATCCTTTGGCATTCTTTTCACATTCTTCATCAACAAACGGAAAACATCTTTTATACTCTTTTTGCATCCTTCCCGCCCTAACCATTAACCCATAAATAACAACATTATGCTCCTGTCAATCCCCAAAATATCAAAAATGTGCGCCGCTTTGTGAAATTTCCTCTCATAGCGATTAGGAAATTATAATATAGCCTCTAGAAGGTATGGTTACTAGAAAATGCACCTTCTAGAGGCTACTCATACCATTTCTCCCAAAGGCAGCCCTGATCCTGCTTATCCTCCGCACCTCTTCTCAATGCTTTTCAACTCCCCGCCACAGATGTAACCTATGCTTGCACTTGTTCGCTTGAATTTCATTTTTGGGGCCATGTTGGGGCCTTGGCATTTTCTCTCTCGCCGTCTCCTGCTTTTTCCAGTCTTCCGCTATTCCTTTGTTTGAGCGGATTAAGAGCTGGCGGGGCAGGAGAGAGTCGAACTCTCGACCTTCGGTTTAGAAGACCGCTGCTCTATCCACTGAGCTACTGCCCCATCAGCCGAAAATCTAAAGCGATCGGGAATGGAGTGTCAAAGGAAATCTATCCCCAAGTTCGAACGTTAGGAGGCACTGCCCACTAATCTTGAGCTGCACATCACTTCGATCAAACTCATTGGCTAGACTTTCACTAAAGCCCAAAAGTAACTCAAAATTGTCCAACTCGTATTTCAATCCATGGGACGAAATTTTACCCTGCGGCGCACCAAAAAATCCACACTTACATCCCACTTTCGCGCAAATAACCAGCTCCGATTCCTCTTCGTACATTATTGCAACGCCATTATCCAATATTTTCATATCGCATTGGAGCGAATGGTATTTTTTTAAAAAAAATATGTTTGCGATGGTGTGATCAAAGCGTCCAGAAGTGGCATTGGTTATGGTGATTGACTGTGCGCCATTTTCTTTACAGTAAAAAATTGCCTTTTCCAGATCTGAAAAATTTTGATCCGGCCTGGGCAAAATTTCGGTACCAAGTTTCGCAAAAAATTCCAATGTCTCTCGGGAAACACTGTCCATATCCCCGAGGATTACATCTGGGACAATGGAAGCTTTTCGCAAAATTTCGCTGGCACCATCGAGAGCGATCACGGTTTGGTCCGAAAATAAAGCCTGAAAGCCTTTCCAATTGAAAAATTCATTTTTCCCATCGGCAAATATTATGAAATTTTTGCTATTTTTCATTTTATCAATATTTATGTTGCCGCCATTGATACTTATCGATTTTCTATGTAACCCATGAAAAGATTGCTCTGCATACTAGTTATTTCGATATTTGCAACAACCGGCATCGCTCTTTGTTCAGAAATAGTAGCAAACGTCACCATACCCACTCCCCTACCAGCTTACGAAGCAGCGGAGCTTGGCAAAAATTTATCGCTGCCGCAAATTTTGCTGAACAGGATACGCATTTCTCCCTTCAATTTGATTGCCACAATAATTTTCTTTTTGGCGATCATTCACACATTTTTTGCCGCCAAAATATCGAAATACGCAAAGCGCGTATACAAAGATTTTGCCGATAAACCTGAAAGTGAAAACAAGGTGTGTTTCTTCGCTGAAATATGCACTTTTCTAGGCGAAGTGGAGTTGATCTTTGGGCTATGGTGTGTGCCATTGGTCCTAGTAATCGCATACAATTTCGGCTGGGCTGGCGTTACATCCTACTTTAACAATAGCGTCAGCTTTGAAGAACCTATTTTCGTCATTGTCATAATGTCGATGGCATCAACGAAACCCATAATAACCTTGGCCGAATCTGCCTTGGGTTACGTAGCTAAAATTGGAAACTGTAGCCCCAAGGCTTGGTGGCTGACCATACTTGCACTGTCTCCCCTCTTGGGCTCTCTCATAACTGAGCCGGCGGCAATGACCATAGGAGCAATGTTACTCGCAAAGAAATTTTACCACTGTTCGCCATCGAATGCACTGAAATACGCAACCCTAGCCTTGCTTTTTGTCAACATATCTGTGGGGGGAACGCTAACACATTTCGCTGCCCCACCAGTACTAATGGTCGCCAATAAATGGTCCCTAAATCTGAGCAGAATGTTCCTAGAGTTCGGAACCCACGCCATCCTCGGCATTGCATTGAGCACAGCTACATATTTTCTAATTTTTCGCAAAGAATTCAAGAAAATGTCCGAAAAGTTCATACCCGACGGTGAAGATAACACCAAAATTCCAAAGTATATAAGCGCAATTCACATCGCATTCATGGTTTGGACCGTATTAACCGTTCACATTCCTGCCCTTGTCGTCAGCGGATATTTATTTTTGCTCGGATTCATGAAAGCCACCAGAAACCACCAAATTGAACTGGGAATAAAAAACCCACTCCTAGTCGGCTTTTTTCTCGCTGCACTTGTTACCCATGGCAAATTTCAGACGTGGTGGCTGTCCCCTATACTATCATCCTTGGGCGAGACTTCCCTGTTTCTCGGATCAACGATTTTAACGGCATTCAACGATAATGCCGCTATTACCTATTTAGCCTCCCTTGTTCCCGTTTTTTCAACGAATAAAGTCTTGCAAAAAGCGGTTTTGGCAGGAGCGGTAACGGGCGGGGGACTGACGGTAATAGCAAACGCTCCCAACCCAGCTGGCCAGAGCATATTAGCCAAGTATTTTGGGAACGGGATATCGCCTGTAAAGCTATTCTTGGGGGCAATTTTGCCAACGATAATCGTTGGCTCTTGTTTTGTGCTGCTATAATTTACCGGCAAACCGGCGGGAACGACATTCAACATCAGAGCTAGCTATCGCCTTACTTACAGCTTCAAAATCCATGTGAGCTTGTCGTCTGCTCTGACCAAGTTGGTGTAAAAGTACACTGTGCTGTATAGCTTTTGCCCTAATTGAAGCATACACATTGGCGCAGTTTTGTGTCGTTTTTTCGTTTGCCTTTGCTTCTCTTTCTTCCTTCTCTTTTTCTGTGCGCTTCTCTTCTTCTTTTACCATGCGCTCTTTCAATTGGCGGTGGTTCGCAAACGAAGCCAATGTTTTGGCACTCAACTTAAAAATAGCCCTTTCCGTAGCACTACCTTCTCTTACGTTTCTGGTGAAACCTTCGGCAAACCTTTTAGCTTGTCCCGCCTCCTTTCCAGTAACGCGTCCCGCTTCCCTATCCTTCTCAATTTGGTCAATTTGGATAATTTCCCTTAAACATTGACCATCATTTTCGTCAATATCACCGGCTCTAATTTTAGCGTCGATGGCCTCAAATTTTTCCTGGGGATCGCAGTCCGACTTGAGAAGGCTTTGCATCTCATTGTTCAGCCTATGAAAGGCGTTGCGCATTTGTCCCCCATGCCTTAGGTCCCTGCCATTGGATCCTTTAAACACCTTTTCCGCCCATGTTTCGCTATTTTCCCTTTCCCTTAAGGCAGCAAACATGTCATTATTGCTGGCACTCTTGCTGATGCCCGTTGATTTTACAATGCACGCTTTTAAACCGGGATATAAGCGGATAAGATTGGCTTTAGAAACATCGTCCAATCTATTAAAAATTTGTAATGTCCTTCCGTCGATTTTTCTAGTTTTGTTACTCACAAGTCTTTTCAAGAGAGTAATGTCCATGCCACTGAGGCCGTTTGCCCTGATTATGCTATCCAGGTCCGCACTTGAACCCTGGGCTGGTATGCTTTCGCTAAGTTCCCTCGCACTACTGATTAGCGCGCTACGCGTATTTAGTGCATGATGTGCCATTACGGCGTTTTGCGTTTGTTCATCCAGCTTATTGAAGGCTTCTTGTGTGGCTCCCGCCAAATTTTTGGTGATTCCATTTACAAACTTACGCAAAAGGCCTGCCTGTGCCCCTGTGATAATATTTGCCTGCTTAGCTCTATCAATCCCTTCCATTTTCAATTCTCTGGTTCGTGTTATATGAGCCTCCCAAGAAAAATATTTTCAAAGTCAAGCCTTTTTTTGAATTTTATCAACTAGAACCAGTTAAAAATTCAAATTAGCCGAAATCTCACATCCTTGATATGTTTGCACCGAGATAGCTGTGAAATATTCCTAAGAATTAACGGTTTCATCAAGCTAAGTTCGTTGCGGATCACAGCGTTGGCACAGGCGATAAGTAAAGCATCTCCAGGCAAAATTGTGACCGGCGAGCAGCGAGAGCAAAAACTTTCCCCCACGATCAATGGCCAATTTTCCAATAAAATGTCTTCGCATCGACTTTTTATGGTGAAATTTTTAATAACCGCATCGACAATCGAACCGATTTGCCTCGAACGGCGCAGTGAAGCATTATTCTCCTCGTGAGGTAACAAACGCAGATCTGCGATTAAATTTCTAACGCATCGACTGAAATGCCTTCTTGCCATTTTTTCATTTTAGGAATTCGCCGAGATTTTGCATATAAAAATTTGCAAAAGATATATCACCATCACTGTTTTGGATAACTTCATCGAAGAGATTTCTTTTCTTAACCTGCATGGCACGCATGTGCTGTTCGATCGTATTCGGTGCAATCATGCGGTAAATTGTCGTGACTTTTTCCTGACCAATGCGGTGTATGCGCGCAATCGCCTGCTCTTCGACTGCCGGGTTCCACCACGGTTCCATCAAAAATGCGTACTCGGCAGCATGCAAAGTTATTCCTACTCCACCGGCTTTCAAGCTTATCAACATTACGGCCGATGCGGGGTGATTTTGAAAGCTATCAACCACAATTTTGCGCTTACCCGTAGCTCCCGTAAGTTTAAAGATCTTGCACCCGGCTAATTTGTTTTCTATTTCCAACTCAATTTTAGCCAAAAATCCCAAAAATTGGCTGAAAATTACGGCTTTCTTGTTCTCGGAAACAATTTCCTCCAATTTGAGCATAAGAGCGTCGACTTTTGGTGAATTTGTTTCCTTATAGGGATTGTATTTTTTCGGCAAAATATCCAGACAATCTACGGTCTGGCGCATGCGCATGATGGTTGTCAAGATGTTCATCCTCTCCTTGGAGGAGGCCTGCTCCGCGTAACTGGTGTAACTCGAGGCAAGCTTTTCCTTGAGGGCGTGGTAAACCTTGGCTTGCGATTGATTCAATGGACACAGAAGCTCAATTTCATTGCGTTCCGGTAATTGTAAGCGTACAGAGTCCTTTGTTCGCCTCAAAACAAAGGGAGCAATCTGGTTCCTCAGCTTTGACCGGAACTCTACGTGGGCAATTTTCCTCTGAAAATCTCTATAGTTGTGTAGCAACCCTGGCATCAAGAACTTAAATATACTCCACACATCGTTCAAGTTATTTTCGATAGGCGTACCCGTAATGGCGATCCTAAACTTGGCGTCAATTGAGCAGCATGTTCGCGCGGTCTTAGAGGAAGAATTTTTGATATATTGCGCCTCGTCGAGAATCACATAATCAAATCTCCTGCCGCGTAACATACTATTCAACCGCCGGGCCTGGTTATAACTAGTCAATATAAAATCTGATTCTTCTATTTCGCCGTTTTGCAGCACTGACACCGTCCTATCGGGGAAAAATTTATCGATCTCTCCCTCCCATACTGGGAGCACACTGGCAGGGCAAATAATCAAGCTGCATTTGGTATTTTGATCCGTGCAAATTAGGGAAAGAGCCTGCAAGGTCTTGCCGAGACCCATTTCGTCGGCTAATAGGCACTGGCAGCCGGCATCCAGCACACTTCTCATCCATCGCACACCATTCTTTTGGTAATCCTTCAAATAGGCAGGAAGAGATAAATCGGGTGCACATTCCACAAATGAATCGCTGATTTTAAGGTCAGTGTCGAGTTTTACAGTGCTCTGATTGAACAAAAAATATAACATGTAGTGAGGGAAAATATTGTCTCCAAGCCGCAGAGACGACAGGGAACGGATAACATCGGCTTGATCTTCCGGTAAAACGACAACGCCAAAATTTTCGATAAAGCGAGGGCGCCCATTGGCATGAAGCAATGCCTCCAACTGTGCACCGTCAATTTCGCCGAAATCCGAATTTAGGTGCCAAACTATCCTAATTTTGTCGCCATCGACGGCAGTAATTTTTGCCGAAGTTGCGATGTGAATCAGCCCTCGCCTCAGGAATGAACAGGAATTATCCAATTCTGTGTTGAAATACTTTCGCCAAACGGGCAACTTTTCTTTGTAGAATACTACGGCATCGCGCCACTCCACTATTCTGCAGTCACGGTGTTCAAAGCAAAACTTAAAATTTGCCTTCCTCGCATTGAAAAGTAGGCGCAGGATACTGATTTTTTTTTCGTCGCCGGAAATTTTAGATAAGCCACGGTTTGTCTGCATAAAAATCGGTTTATGTAGGTCATTGTCTAAAAACGAATGCATGACCAAGTTTTGATCCTCAATGGCAAATTTTACCAGTAGGCACTTTTTCACATCCTCGGGCTTGTTTTCTAGGAAAGACTCATCATACTCCGGCTCAGACACTTTGCCAAGACCTGGATGGGTAGATAGCAGGAGATCGATTTCTATGCATATGGCACAAATTATGGAGCAAATTTTCTTATCGGCCAAATTGGACTCTGATTCCAAGTCGCCGGCATCATCAATGTTGAAAGTGATGGTGCAGTCCTCGCCATTGTACTTAACCAGCGCCTTGGCGCGATCCTGCTGCAAATCAATGCTTTTTATGGCATTTGCCGCCCAAACCATCCTTCCCTTGGCCATGATGTCCCTTCGGAAAGCGAAATTGCGGTTTAGACGCGACATCTTTTCCCGCCAATCCGGAAGCGAGTCCTCATCGTATGTATTATTCGGCCGCTTGTTGTTGTACATTTAGGCAAAAAACTTCCACCAAAATAACAACAACGTCAAATTTCTCAACACTTTTATTGCCATGAACATGCGCATTTTTTACAAATTGCCAACGGAAAAGCATCACCGGCTTTCTGATTGCTTCATTTTTAAGTTCAAAAGATGGTACGGCATGATGACAAGCCTTAAAATGACGATAAAAAATAAACCCCATGGCTTAACGCCACAGACAAAAAAGAGGAAAATCTTTTTGGGGAAGCATGAAAATGATAAGAGGAAGTTGTAAAAAAGCAAGAGATAATTGCCCATACCCAACTCATTAAACAGTGCCAATGCTTCCTAATTATTTTTTTCAATTTTTCCTTGAAAAGTGATAGTAAATGCTTAGCCCCCCAACAAGACTTTTCGCCCCCCCAGCGAAAGCTTTTAAGTTTAGTGGGGATATTATAAAATATAACAAAGGTAAAAAAAATGAATACAACAGATGCAGCACGGCATAGACAACCTGGAGACTATGAATATCAGGCACAACCTGGGGATCATCATACTGAAATTAATGTTTATGCGCGCGATAACGTCGTTATTAACCATAACTGTGATCGAGCCACGGAACATCAGTGGCAGGATGAATCTTGCGGTAAAACCGTTCGCCGGATCCTAATTGCTAGCGTAGCGATGGGCACGGGAGCCGTCGGTCTTTGCTATTTAGCTAACAGAGGTTGTGAGCTATTATAGCCTCCCTGGCACGGCTGGCAGCATTTCAGCCATGGCGCATTCCAGTGCCGTGGTTGGTTTGGGTGCCAGTCGTACCATTTTCGAAAATTTTGCCACTTGTGTGGTGTGTTTTCCACTTTCCTCCTGCTTCGGCAAATTGGATAGCAGTCCACTTTTTCGTTCCATTCGGTTGCCTCTTTGTTTTTTTATAGTCATCTTACTTCAGAAAAGCATACTGAATAG
>JAIRMI010000058.1 GCA_031258795.1 Puniceicoccales bacterium
GCGCAAATTTAGCTCCACAACTTGTAAAGACAATTGCATCCATCTACTCAAAGGGATGCGATATCGCCCTCATGGGACTTGAAAGTAGTAGGAGTGACCGCAGAATAAGACAAACTTTAGGAATACTCGATGGTACCTTAGAGGAAGTAAGAAAGAGCGGATTAAGGTTTTCAACGGACCTCGATTTTAAGTTTATTCGCGCGCACGACAACCTAGCTTTGTCTGTTTTTAGAGATGAATCCCTGGAAATGGGCGAGAGAAAACTGAGAAAAGAAGCGGCAAGAGAAAATTTATGGCAGGCCCTAGAAAGGATTGATGAACTCATTAGAACTGGGAAAGTAACAGACACTACGGCTAATGGAGAATTGAAAAGAATAAAGGACGACATTGGGACAGCTCTAGAAATTCTGGATATGGAACTAGCAGCAAGGCCTACCAAAATTACTGGAGCGGGACTGTCTGTGGTGGCATCCACAGTGGCCACTGCAACCGCAATTTGTACGGGAACTCCAATTGGTGCTGCCAGTGCCCTATACAGCCTTTACAGCTCCATAAGCGGCTTCATTAAAACCGCCCGTGAGGTCATAGGATGAAAAAAATTTTTGAAAAAAGTGAAAAACGATATTCCACAGCTTCCTACAGAAGCTTAACTTCCACAAGTTGCTTACAAGCAGCAAGGTCGAGCTTCCCCGTAGCAAGGATGGGAATATCGTCGACTAGGATGTATTCTTTCGGAATCCACAGGTTGGATAGACCATAGTGGAGCAGTTTTTCACGCAGCGACCGCATGTCTAACTCCCGTTTACTGAGTAGAACCAAACTTTCGCCCTTCTTTTTGTCAATCCTCGACATCACGGCAATCTCCGGCCCTTTATCGCAGGTAAGTGATAGAACTTTTGAAATCGCTTCTTCGATGCCAATGTGAGGGACCATCTCTCCGCCGATCTTGGAAAATCGAGAAACTCTGCCATCTATGTAAAGGAATCCATCGCTATCGAGACGGGCTAAATCCCCCGTTGCCAACCAGCCATCTCGTAGTACCTCTGCCGTGAGCGCATCGTTGTTTAGGTATCCATTGAACACATTCGGTCCTTTCAGGCACAGAATTCCCGTTTCTCCGAGAGGTATGGGTTTACCGGTTTCGGGTCCGATAAATTTCACGGAAATTCCCGGTAATACTCGACCTACGGAAGGTTTTTTATGACTAATGTTGCGATTTTTTTCCATCGATTTTTTCCCATTTGATGGAAACCCTATGGAGATTACTGGAGAAGCTTCCGTTAAACCATAGCCCGCCACCATTTCGCTGCCAAAGGACCTCTCCCAGTCGTCGATGAGATCTATGGAAACCCGTTCAGCACTGGCTACAATAGCCCGTATGGAACTCAAATTTTTTGGATCCACCTTGCCAAAATACTGCTTGAAAAATGTTGGCGTACTTGCGTTAATAGTTAACTTTTCCTTTGCAATTATAGAGGATAGCGTTTTGACCTCCAATGGATTGCTGTGTGTGGCAATTCTTATACCGAACAACAGGCAAAAGCATATATTTAGGGTCATTCCATAGCTGTGAAAGTTTGGCAAGCATGCGAGTATACTGTCCGATTTGAGCAAAATTCCCGTCATCCAAATTTGAACGCAATTTGCGATGATGTTTTTATGGGACAGGACTATGCCCTTTGGGTTTCCAGTTGTTCCCGATGAAAACAGCAATACCGCTTCGCTATCTCCACCAACGGTCGGCACTTTATAGCGCCTAGCCAACGTATTGGTGGGCGTGAAACAAATTTCTACGACTAATCTACCTAGGGAAAATTTACCCAAACCAGAGATGATTTTCGACAAATCTAAAACATTTCTCGGCCATGGAAACTGCGGAAATCTTTCGAAAATAGCATTTGCCGATATAACCGTTTTTACACCTGCCTGATCGATTGCGGATTCGATGGTATTGCGCCCCAAGGTGAAATTCAAATTTACGGGAGTCTTATTGGCCAAAAGTACGGCAATGTTTGCAACATGGGAGCCTATGCCGGCAGGCAAAGCAATTCCAACGCGGCGTTCCCCTATGTGCTGTTTGATTTTCTTAGATAAAAGGATGCACAATGCTAATAGCGTGCAAGCCCGCACTTTTCGCGGCCTTGGCCCGGAATAATCAACGAGAATTAGCCTAAAAGGTCGGCTTGCAAGCACCCTAAA
Source organism: Puniceicoccales bacterium (assembly GCA_031258795.1). GTDB lineage: Bacteria > Verrucomicrobiota > Verrucomicrobiia > Opitutales > JAIRKQ01 > JAIDVZ01. Next base: position 2,200 of record JAIRMI010000058.1, read on the forward strand.
AATGTAATCCGCTAGATTTCCTTTGAGCTCGGGCAAATCCTCGATTTTCTGCCTATCATTTTCAAACACAAAATCGTCGCTAGCAATTTTGTCACGGATGTTCGTGTAATTATGAAGTTCACGTGAGCGAGCGCGGGTGCGAAAATATTTGTAAAATGACATTCTATAGCAGACAATTTTGTAGCTGAGAAAATTCAGTAAAGATTACCGTTGGTTTGCAAGCATTAACATCGCTCTCCCTTGAAGTTATATTGTAGGACTTCTTATCACCGGCAAACAAAGCCGTCTTGAAACCAAATTTATGGGCGGGAATGATATCATTGTGCATGTCATTGCCAATGTACAGCGCCTCGTCGGACTCAATTCCCAAGCTCTCTAACCCGGAGATGCACGCTTCAAATAACACATCCGATGGTTTTACGTGCCAATGTTCAAAAGACCATATGCATATCGGCTTCTTAAATCCAAGCGTGTCCAAGCTGTTTTGGTATAAAGTTTCCAAGGCAAGCTTGGTATAAAACTGAGCCGTTGATATGACACCGGAACAAATGTCATTGTCTTGGAGTGACCTTAAAAGTTCGAGCGTCCCTTTGCGTGGCCACACCGGATTGACCCTAAATTCATGATTTAATATTACACGCTTGATGGAGCGTTCGGTCAAGTCGCCATCTATGATTCCTTGCGTGAACAACTCATTTAGATAATCTTGCCACACATCAGATATGTTGATTTCTGGATACAGAATCCCCTCCGAGCGGCGAATATCATAATGGGCGTTAATGTATCCAACATACTGTTCACTTAGTTTTTCTTTTGGCTCTAGCACTTCGAAATCGGAAGCAATTAGCGCTTCTTTTATCGCTTCATCATTTTCCACGGATGTGTCCGACATGGAGTTTGAACCGACGTTAGACACCAGCAAGGTCCCGTATATGTCGAACACAACGGCCCGTATATCACTTAATTTTTTTAGCTTTGGTTTAACTTTAGTTGGAATTTCTTCAAGAGGATGGGATAAAGTCTGAATTATTTTCGATGCAGCCATAATACAACAATCTGCCGTCAGGGACTAGCAACATAATTCTTTTTGGTCAAGGAATTTTCGCACATTTTGTGGGTAACATTTTTGAACAAAGGTTTCGATTTTTTGAGAAATTTTGTTCAAATTACGCTCGATGATAAAATTTACGCTGCAAATAGAAGCAAAAGATGCTGAAGATGTGAATGTCTTTCTACAAGAGAATGGATTTCAAGAATGCGTACTCGACCGTGATGTTGACCACGGCGTATATCAAGTGTGTGGGTACTTTGAGGACAAAGGTACCGGAGAAAAAGTTTTTAATAGCATAAGGGATAAATTTGCCCTTTCTTTTGAGATAAAAGTTGAATCACTCGTCGAGGCTGATTGGGTCAATGAGTATAAAAAATATTGCAAGCCGTGGTCCTGCCAAGATTTGCTTTGGATACCATTGTGCATGAGGGATGAAGTACCCGTTTCTTCCGAAAATTTCATCCCGGTGTACATCGATACTGGCTTGGCATTTGGAACGGGAATGCATGAAACAACACGACTGTGCGCACGGGCACTAATGATGTTCGCCACGATGTATCGTAGCGATGACAGTTGGTGTGTCAAAAAATGCATCGACGTTGGTTGTGGAACGGGAATTCTTGGCATTTCCGCTCTGAAGTGTGGACTGCAGCATGCTTTGTTGATCGATAGTGACGAAAATGCAATTACAACCAGCCAAGAAAATGCTGCCAATAACGGTATCGATCCGCT
>JAIRMI010000062.1 GCA_031258795.1 Puniceicoccales bacterium
AGTGGAATCGATCGCCATCTGCATCGGCGAAATGCCAGATCAGCAAAGGGGAAAGAAGGTGTTTGGCTTTGTGACTGGGAAGAAATTTCAGAGGACGAACATTGTCGCCGGGTATGTCGATGGCAAGACCATTGCCGAATGTGTTTACAATCGCATCACCGATGGCAAAGTCTTCAATGCTTGGGTGGAACAATCCCTCGTTGCAGCGCTGAAACCCAGGCAGGTGATCCTTATGGATAATGGGGCGTTTCATAAGCATCCCAGGACGCGGGAGGCCATCGAGGCCGCTGGCTGTTCCCTAATTTACCTGCCTCCCTATTCTCCGGACCCCAACCCTATCGAAAAATTCTGGGCAAACCTCAAACGGAAACTCTCCCATATCCTCCACCTCTTTCCTTCTCTCTCCGATGCCATCCAGTATGCTTTTCTGAAGTAAGATGACTATACTGTTGCCCTGTGAACCTTCAAATGGGTCGCGTCCATCATCAAAATTCTTGTTTTTTCCTTCGCCAATTTTTGCAAAATTTTGGCAAATACTCCAAGCCTGTTCCACCGAATGAAGCGGTTGTAGAGCGTCTTGTAGGGCCTACACTCCACGGGGCATCCTACCTTTTGGCCCGTTGCGGAGTATGTACACTATCCCACTGATCACTCTCCGGCCGTCCACTGTGGCTTCGAAAAGTACGGCTTTATCTTCTCAAAGGCTTCCTCTCTTATTAATTCCATTATGGCCAATCTCCTATTGGCCTTTTCCTAACCTGTCAATACTTCTTTACGAGTCCTGACACTAGGGAAGATGAATGGAAAAACAACCCTGAAACTGACGAAGCTTCTTGTGTTCATAGACGATCTTTGCAAGAAAAAAGATAGAACAAAAACGCGAAACTCAAAATAAAGGGGCCAAGAGAAATTTTCAAAATTCACAATTTTATCTTGAATAATACAATCTTACGAATTCAACCTGGGCGTTTTTGGTGGGGAATGCAGGACTCGAACCAGCGACCCCCAGTGTGTGATACTGATGCTCTAACCAACTGAGCTAATTCCCCACAAATACCTCCGCATACAAAAAGTGATTGAGCAAAAGGCAAGGTTTTTGTAAATTATCCGCCTTTGTTAGTATCGCAAATTTACGGTTTATGCGAAATCAATTCTCATAAATGCTTATGTTTAAACAGGTTTCGGTTATAAGCACTGCCAAAAATTCAAAGAAAAGACATTGAGTCTTATTAGGAAAATTTTCCAGCCAAACAATTTTTATAACGCATTTACAATAAACAACTTTTGCAAATAATAACCGAAAGTATATGCCAATTTGCTATTTTTCTTCGGAAAAGCGTCTTTCTTTTTCTGACCACTGCAAACGAAGCGCGCAGCCGGAAAAATCAAAGGATTTTCTGAGGCAGTTTAGCAAATATTTTTTATAGGTTTGACCTAGTAACGCTACGCGGTTGCAAAATATTTTGAATGTAAACGGAAAATTGCCAACTTGCACAGCGTAGTAAATCTTAAACTGCCTGCCACTGGAAGTCGAGGGAGGACGTAGGTCCAAAGATCTCTGAATTACTCGATTTAGTTCCCCGGTTCCGATTCTTTGTAACATCTTACGGTACAGAATGCTAGCTTCTGGCAGAATTTTCTCAATATTGAAACGTTTGCCAGCCGAAAGAAACAAAATGTGTACATTTGGCATGGCTGGCAACTCCTTGGCAAGGGCTAGTTCAAATTGTTTCTGAAAATTTTGCAGAGAGCTGTATTGGGGAAGGGCGCCGCCTTCAAACTGTTCCCAAGCAATATCCCATTTATTGACGATCACTATGAGGCCCTTTCCGGCTTCAATTACAATGTTGGCGATTTTTTTATCAAGCCTTGTAATGCCCTCTGTAGCATCGAGAACTATAAACACGATGTCCGATTCCTCGATGCTTGCCCTCGTTCTCAGCGATGAAAAATAGTCGAGGGAGGTATTTACACGATTGTTTGTACGAAACCCAGCCGTATCGATGAGCTCAAAAGTTGCCGTTTCCATCTCTAATTTCGTTTTTACGGATTCGCGCGTCGTCCCAGGGATATCGCTGACGATGAGGCGAGCTTGATTGAGTAAGGCGTTGACGGTTGAAGACTTACCAACATTTGGCCGGCCAACAAAACTTATTCTAATCACCCCTTTTTCTTCTGGTTTTTCTTCTTTTAAAAATTCAGCGGCTTCGCGCGTAATTATTTTTCGCACCTCATCTTCGCCACTGCCCTGTTCAGCGGACACTGGAACCGCATCCCCAAACCCAAGTTTGGAAAATTCATCGGTGGATGAATGTAAGCAATCCATTTTATTGGCAAATAGGACGACTTTTTTCTTTGACCGGCGCATCAGTTCAGCGATATCGTAATCCATGGGCACAATGCCGCTGCTTCCGTCAACCACGAAAAAGATCAAATCGGCGGCGGCTATGGCAAATGAAACCTGCTCTTCAACGGCGGAAATTAAGCTCGAAAATTCCGACTTATCCACAAGGCCAATCCCGCCCGTATCCATCAATATAACATTGGGATAAATTTCGTGGGCAATGACATCGCGCGTTACGCCGGCCTGGTCATGTACGATGGATAGTCGCCGCCTGATCAACCTGTTAAACAATCGACTTTTCCCCACATTCGGCCTTCCCACAAGGGCTATATTGTAGCAAAATTTCATAGGTAAAGTGACTTCTACACCCTTTTCTCATATTTACAATTTAAATTATGATACGATCCAGCGTAAACCCACCTTAGCTGGTCGGGGCGACTGGATTCGAACCAGTGACCTCTACGTCCCGAACGTAGCGCTCTACCAGACTAAGCTACGCCCCGACTCGGCGCTAAATATCGGCGATTTGGAAAATAATGCAAGCAACAAATGGAAAAAGGTGTGCATCTATTTTAGCAAAAATATTCGGGACAATTTTTACTCTTGTGAAAATTTAGCCGAAATCTACACGAATTTTACTTTTTTTACTTTTAAGTTCGTAATTGAGTTATAATTGCGTATCTGCTTTGTTTTTTTAACAAAAATTAAACAAAGGAGCATTAATATGTCTTATACGTTTCAACCAGTGAATCCAAATGGCGCTTATGGAGCTTGTTATAGCCCATCACCATTGCAAACACAAGTACGGCGAGTGCAAGGGCAAATGGACCAAATGTTGCGGCAAATAAATTGGCAAATACGCGAACGAATGCAGCAAATATGGCAAAATTTTCGGCCACAAAACCAGCAAATGCCAGGAATATCAGAGCGGTATACTGCGCAGTACGGTGCAGAGCAGGGGACACTGGCTGGAAGGCAGATGGTTCAGAAACTAGGATCGACATT
>JAIRMI010000049.1 GCA_031258795.1 Puniceicoccales bacterium
GAAACCCGGGCAGGTGGTCCTTATGGATAATGGAGCGTTTCACAAACATCGGTGGACGCGGGAGGCCATCGAAGCGACCGGCTGTTCCTTGATTTTCTTACCTCCCTACTTTCCGGACCTCAATCCCATCGAAAAATTCTGAGCGAACCTCAAAGGAACACTTTCCGACATCTTCCGATTCTTCCCTTCTCTCTCCGATGCTATTCATTATGCCTTTCTCAAGTAAGATGACTATAATATGGGCAAATTGCACATTCGTTCTTTCGATATCAGAGCAAAACAGCTTCATTCTTTGAAAACTACGCCATGCAGGGAAGCTTTTGAGCTAGGCTATTATACATTCGGCGATTTTTTCAACGGGGCCCACTTGGAGGATTGTTCCATTTTTTGTCTCTCCGACGTGAAGGATCCCGCCGACCATGTGAATGCTAGCCGCAGGGGCGCACTGGCGTAACCTGCGGGCAACGGCGAACACTCCACAGGCACTTGAACCGGAAGCTAGGGTGTATCCCGCTCCACGCTCCCAAATTTCTATTTCGATGTTATTTTTATCGATAATATGGGCAAATTGCACGTTTGTTCTTTCGGTAAAAGCAGGGTCGTTTTCCAAAATTGGACCATCACTCAATACGTGCTTATGAACCAATTCATCGACAAAAATTACACAATGGGGGTTTCCCATTGACACCGAATAACAAACATATTGCCGATCATTCACAATAATTTTATGACCAAATTTAGACTCGGCAGGGAGATTGGGAGCAAAAAATAGTGGAGTGCCCATATCCACGGAAATTTCGTTTGCGGACTTAATTTTGCACATGACTTGGCATGGCCCAGTGCGGACATAAAACTTATCGCCAATTACCACATGGCCGCAATCCAACATGGCACGGGCAAAAATTCGCACGCCATTTCCACTAATCTCTGCCACACTGGCATCGGGATTGATTATCGTTACGGCAAATTTTTTCCCTGAAATTCCCCCATATAAAACACCATCGGAACCGATCCCAAAGTTGCGATGACAAATTTGCTTTACAAATTCCGATCCTGGAAACACCTCCTTTGCGGAATCTATGAAGAGGTAATCATTTCCAAGAGCATGGTATTTAATTAGTTTCATCCGCAGCGTGCTCGTCGCCTTTAGTTTCGCGGTGTTCACAGCAATTTTCAGCTAAAAATCCATCATTTTGGTAGCTTTTTCGAGAAAACCCAGCAATAATGACATCTATTTTGCCAATATTGTTTAAACCAAAATCATTGACTAAAATATTATTCAAGCGCATCTGCACATCCTCACTTATCGCGGATATGTTGCGACAAACTCCAAGTTTAATGTAAACATCAATGTAAACTTTCCTGCGCTTAATCACAACCTTGACATGGCGACCAACTATGCCTTCAACGTCACTAGTAATGCCACATATTACCGAATATAAAGCCCGACGAGACATCCTAACTTTGCCAAATTTTGAACCGGAAATTGAGATCCAATTCTTTCTAAAGAAAATTTTGCACAGAAATAGAAACAGCAACAGCGCAGCGGCACCTATAAAATAATCACTCGCTGCAAGCTTCGATAGCCACTCCGATAAATTTGTCCTCATATGAATTCGATTAAACGTTAATTGACAGCGTAATCCGTATTCGGCTGATTCGAGTCCTCGTTATCGCTATCGTCTTGCACGATTCCCTCGATAGTCACATTGACCTGGCTTACGCTCTTCATGGTCATATCCGCCACTTTTTTGGCAACATTCTGCTGAATATCCAAAGCAACCTTGGCCAGTTCCACACCGAAGCGCAAAATTACTTGCACGTCTATCACGTAATTTCCATTGGAATCCTCACTCACCCGAATTCCCGAGTGGCTTTGATTTTTCAAAAAGAATTTTGCCAAACGCGATTTAACCGACGATTCTCCAACATCCACTACTCCTTCAACTTCCAAGATGCTAAGGCGCACTATGCCAACAATCACATCATTATTGATGCGAATATTCCCCATGGAACAGGCGGATTCATCATTTACATTTGGAACGGAAAATTTATCAGAATCTTGATTACTCATATAACCTCTTTACTAAAATTTCGGCACAGCAAAAGTTTCAACGGGTGTGCGTGCAAAAAATTCATCTATGAATTTCGTGGAAACCTTACCTTCCCTGAAACACTGATCAAGCATAATTGCGCGTGAAAATGGAATCGTTGTGAAAATCCCACGAATAATGTATTCCCCTAAGGCCCTGTGCATGCGATCAATGGCAATATCCCGTGTATGTCCACTAGCAATTACCTTCGAAATTAAACTATCATAGTATTGGGGCACGCGATATCCACCGTAGATATGGGAGTCAACCCTGAGACCATATCCTCCGGGATGGTAACAAAAGGAAACTTCTCCGGGACAGGGAGAAAAATTATGCACAGGATCTTCCGCATTGATACGACATTCAATGGCATGCTTGTGAATTTTGACATCTTCTTGGTCGATGGTTAGCTTTTCCCCGGCAGCGATCAACATTTGCCACTTCACAATATCAATATCGGTCATCTCCTCCGTAACGCCATGCTCCACCTGTATGCGGGCATTCATTTCAATGAAGTAAAAATTTCCATGCTTATCCACGATAAATTCGACCGTTCCTGCATTGCTGTATCCGCATTTTTCAGCAATGTGAACCGCTGCACGGCCCATTTCATTCCTCAAGCGCGGTGTCAAAAATGGTGAGGGTGCCTCTTCGATCAATTTTTGGTAGCGGCGCTGAATGGAACAATCCCGCTCAAACAAATGTATGATTTTGCCGTGATTGTCGGCTAAAATTTGAATTTCGATGTGGCGAGGCTCTTCGATGTATTTTTCAACGTATACGGAGCTATTTCCAAAGGATTTTTCCGCTTCCGTGCGTGCCAAGCGGTATTCCTTGGAAAAAGAAACGGAATTATTTACCAGCCTCATGCCCTTTCCACCTCCACCGGAGGCAGCTTTAATGATAATTGGATATCCTATGCTATCAGCAATTTGCTTCGCCTCGGCCTCATTGTCGACAATTCCATCACTTCCCGGAACAACCGGAACTTTGACCTCTTTGGCGATCTCCTTTGCCATGGACTTATCTCCCACGTTGGCGATAGTCTCAGGGGATGGCCCGATGAAAGTAATACCACAATCACGGCACTGCTCGGCAAAGGTCGAATTTTCAGACAAAAAACCATAGCCCGGATGAATAGCATCAACATTCCCCACCTCTGCTGCACTGAAAACTCTGTCGGCGCGCAGATAACTCTTGCTCCCCTCGGTAGGCCCGATGCAGATCGCCTCATCGGCGAACTGAACGTGCAAGGACTGTTCGTCAGCTTCTGAATATACAGCCATCGTATGAATCCCAAGCTCCTTGCATGCGCGAATAATCCGTACCGCAATTTCTCCCCGATTCGCTATCAATACTTTTTCAAACATATTATCTACGGCTTTTTCACCTTAAACAACGGCTGTCCGTACTCAACGG
>JAIRMI010000051.1 GCA_031258795.1 Puniceicoccales bacterium
CGATGGCCCGTCTACAAGAAGCCGCCGGACCAGACAACGCTATCTCGGCAAAAAAAAGCAATGTTTACAGGGAAACTACACCGAATAGTAGCAATGTTGGAGTATGGCAGGTTTTCAAAGTTGATGAAAATCATTCCACAAATTTTTTATGGTGGCTTACATCAGACTACAATGGAAAGGATTTGCATAATCCAGCAAGTCATTCTGAAGTAAGGAAATGCACAACAACAAATGGGTTTGATTGGAGTTTCTCCATTCAGGACGAATCGCAAAAAATTGACCTGTCATTACAAGACAATACAAACGATCATTATGTGCAACTCTTATGTCCGCAATATTCTGGGGAAAAACAAGTTACAACAATTCTTGTTGCTAAAAATCAGAATGCATGCAAGTGTCAAAACATAGATTTTTTAGAACAATTTTCGCTTTTTGACGAAAATCTTGGTCAACAAATATCCCAAAATGCAGATATGTACACGCTTCATTCCTACGGAGTTTTGTCTTCGCTTGATGGCCTAAAAACCGACCTATCAACGTGGTTGATGAAAACAAATTTTCAAACTAATGATTATATTTTTGAGGGAAATCCGTCTTTGCCTGCGCCACCACCAACTTGGAAATTTCTGCAATCGTTCTTTAATTTGCAAAACCAAATTAGGAAGAACGGAATTACGGTTTTACCAACCTATCCTTTGTATCGCCCCCAGTACCGCACTGATTATTCGCAAAGAACGCTACATAACCTAGGTCCAGACCTCGGTGCCCCAACGCATCATGGCATTTATCCGCTCATCGCCCAACTCAGTTTTTCCATATCGGCAGCAATTATCGATGGTAAACTGGCAATAAAAATGTGCCCCAAATGCGTTCTATGGAATCCCCATAACATATCCTTACAATACGCTGATTATCAACTAGATACACTAATTTCTCCCCAAAGTGAACTTTCCAAAATTTGTCTAACAATTCGCGGTAAGCCAAATAAACCCAATACGCGCGAAATAGTTCGCACTTTGGCACTTTGTGCAAACGAAATTGAACAATACTTGCGTCCAATGTTTGGATTAAATTTTAGAGAAGCTTTCAAAGCTGGCGAAGTAAAAATTCTTTCTCTGGCAACTGATACGGATTTTGCGCTTATGCACAGAACTTCCGCTGTATCAGGAGATTATGACAATTGTTTTATAATAAAAACAGATATTCTCGCATCGGATTACAGCATTTTTGACATATTGTGCACGGATCAAAACGGCTCTCAAAATCTCAATTGGCAAGAATTTTACATACGCCTGATACATCCACCCTCACAGGCTATTTTACAAGAAGTAGCTCAGTTAACCCCCGACAATAACAACCAATCTTTGGCATTCACTTTTCGGCCCAATGAAAAAGAAAAAATTCTGCTAACTCTCTCCGCCGCTATGAAAATTGGCACCATGGAAGATGCGCAGACGGCGACGGGTATACGCTGGCTAGCATTTGCCAATCCGCGCGCCCCGTATATTAACCGTGCAGCTTTTCAGGATCCATCATCAATTTTTTTCGGAAAAGATTTCATATCTGGCAATTGGTCTTGGAAGGCGCAATTTACGGGCAACAAAGCGGCATTAAATTACTACCAACTAAACTACTTAAATGAAGTGGTATTGTTTGACGTGCCGAACCGTGATTATGGTATTTTGAACGTTGCAGCTTTGCAACATGTGAATTGGACGCCTTTGGGGTATTTACCAAATGTATGCCTGGGAAATTCAAGCGCTAATCCCTACTTACCAAATGGTTACACAATTTTTCAAAACGCACCGGGCGGTATTTGGCAATCACACTGCAAAGTGGAATCTCTTTTCGACTATTCCTACCTTTTAAATCGAACGCTATTTGACAATTTTTTCTGCTCAACGCTAAACATAACAGAAGACAAATTGGCAAACCAACGGTTCAAAATTTTACATGGTAGGGTCAAACCGGAAAACTTATTGGTGAAAGGCAGTTTCAACGTGCATTCCACATCTCCAAAAGTATGGGAAGCTTACTTGGCTTCCAGAGCCAATGTGCACGGAGAAATTATTTTCCCTAGAATCTACAACGTTAATCGAAACAAATATCTACCATTTCCACGGCATTATGTGCAGAACCTCGCGCAAGATATCGTCGCTCTAATCGAACAACGTTCGCTTTTTCCAACACTAAGTGCGTTCATTAACAGGCAATTGACTGACAATGATACAACCTGTGGCCTCATCCAACAAGCAATTTTCAATTCCAACATCAATCATAGGACTTGCAAACATTACATTTCTTTCCAGAAAAACAAAAGTTGGTTCAATGACAGAGCTGCAAGTGGTTATTTGGAAGAAGGACTGCCAAATGTATTGAACCAAGCTGATGTACTTCAAGCACTTGCACACTTTATTTCAGTGCGCGGAGACACATTTAAAATAACAACCCAGGGCACCAATGGGAACTGTACAAGACGATGCGAGGCAATAGTTCAGCGCATGCCTACGTTTGTAAATCCGAAGGAAAACATGGATATTGATACTTCCCTATCAACGGTAAACCGAAAACTTGGCCGTCGCTTCAACGTTATACTATTCAGATGGTTGTGAACATTTTGTTTAGGGAATGATAAGCTCCTGACCAACGGTCAAAGCATTTGGGAATGGAATAGCTTCTTGATTTACTTCGAAAATCTTTTTCCAATAGGCAGATGTGCCGTAATATTTTTGGCTTATTTTTGACAACGTGTCCCCAACCCGTACAATGTGTTTCACAGGACTCGTGGAAGTAATGCTCTTTTGCGCAACGGGCGTAAGTGCATTTTTCTTTGGGCCTGGCTCGAATTGGCTGTATTTTTCCTGTACTTCCCGCAATTTTCGTTTTAGGGCAACATTCTCTTCCCGCAGATGCTTAGCTATTTCGACGAGTTCCACATGCGTATCCAATTCGCAGTGATGACCGGGCAAACTGCGTATAAATTTTTTTTTGGCAGTATTGATGAGTTGTTTAACAACGGCAGCCTCTTTTGTATTTTCGGTCTGCGATAAATATTCACGAAAATGATAAATGGCATAAATTGAATCATCGTGCCTATCGAGGTATATTCGGCCAACGTGCAAATGCGAGTTTGGAGCTTTTTTCCTTTTTGATATAACCTTTAAAAAAGAAGACAAAGCGCTGTCCTCATTCCCTTCCCTAATTCTCTGCACGCCGGCGATGTATTCCTCATCCGACAATTCATCGCTTTCCATAATTTCTTCACGCCTACATCCACATAAGCACGAAGATAAAATCACCCAAATAAGTAATAACAGCAGAGATCCCTTCTTACACTCTTTGCTGGAACTTTTGCGAGAGGAAAGGCTATTAGCGAATTTCGGCAACACCTAGGCAATTACTCTTCTGGTTTAGTTTTGGGCATTCCCAAAACTAAGCTCGATTCTTTCCATTGTCCACGTTTTTTTAGTAAATCAACCCGCTCATGCCTTTTTAGCACACTGCGTTTTTTCGTAATTGCTCTCGTAAAACTCGTATGTTGTGTCATCGTCTGCCTTTTTCAATTGCTAGCCGGAGTTAAAAGAAGACATAAAGTTTTACAAGAAAAAAGTATCTAAGCAAGGTGGTATATCTTAAAAACCTTATTCACATTGTCCGGTGATAACTTGTTAATAACATGTTCATATCTAATAATAAGAGAATGTTTTTCACAATTATTAACATTAAATCGTCATAGTATTTGCCGACATATCAAAGCAGTAAAATTTCAATAACATGTTGCAAAGTAAAATGTTATAGCTGCGATTAACATGTTAACAGCCCATAATATTTTTAATACTGAATGTATAAATTTATATTAAATATCTTTATTTAGTAGTATTGGAATTGTGAATAACACCCAAAGAATTTTATAGTTTTGAATTGACATTGAAAAATTTTTGAATTGTGTTCTAGAACAACGAAAGAAGGTCTTCATGCAAAAAACGAAAAAAGCATTCGCAAAAAGATTTAAAATTACGGCGAGTGGCAAAATCCTGAGATGTGTATCTGGGCGTAGGCATTTAATGCGCTACAAGTCATCGAGACAATTAAAAGCGTCCGGAAAGGATAGGACACTTGGGGCAGGTATGGCTGCACAGGTAAAGTATGCCATAGCGGCAGGATTGTGAGAGTGTATTTTAGCGTCATGAGGGTAGTTTCGTAAAAAATGTAAAGAAAGATAGAGATGCCAAGGGTAACTAACATGGTTGCGACAAAAAAGCGTCGCAGAAGGGTTTTAGAGCAGACTAGGGGATATTTCGGTAAAAAATCGAAGTTGTTTCGCTATGCTAAAGATGCGCTTTGGCGTGCGGGAAAATTTGCTTACCGTGATAGAAAGCGTCGTAAAACTGACTTTCGTCAGCTGTGGATAATACGCATTAACGCACTTTGCCGCGAGAATGGATTGCAGTATAGCAGGTTTATAAATGGTCTGAAGATTGCTGGTATCGAGTTGAATAGGAAGTCATTGAGTGAATTGGCGATACATGACAGCGTGTCTTTTGGATCTCTGGTTGCCAAGGCGAAGCAGGCTATTCAGGCAGCCTAGGGGTGCTACTCATTTTTTCAATGTTTGATGAGTATGAATTGTGATCTAGAGCTACTTGCGGAACAAGCCAAATTATGTTTGGAACAAGTATTCGATTACGCAAGCTTCAAAGAAGAGAAGGCTAGATTTCTTGGTTCAAATGGAAAATTGAGAGCTTTGTTTTCAATGTTGGCCTCAGCGAGCAAGGATGAAAAACCGATGCTAGGGCGGCGAATAAATGAGTGCAAGGCTCGCATTGAGGCGATTTTTTCAGAAAAATTGTCCCAATTGGAAAATTCGGAGTTACTAAGCTCGCTTGGGCCAAAAGTGGATCCGTCCATACCAGTTGTTTCCCGTTGCGGTATGCATCCTCTGTCGATGATGCAAGAAATAATGGCTAAAATTTTTCGTAAAATTGGATTTACTGTCGCTCTTGGGCCAGAAATTGAGACGATTTGGTATTGCTACGATGCATTGAACGTACCAGAATCCCATCCGGCTCGTGGTACCATCGATACGCTCTATTTCAACGATGATTTGCGGGTCAAAAATGTTCCACAAAAGCAAGGCGAGGATTATATATTGCGTTCACAGACTTCGACGGTACAGATCCGCACGATGCTGACAGAAAAGCCTCCGCTCCGCATAATTTCTCCAGGAAGAACGTTTCGGAGGGACACCACGGATGCTACCCACAGTGCCAACTTCCACCAATGTGAGGGATTGTTGGTTGATAGGGACATAGGCGTTGTCGATTTGAAGGCTGTTCTTGATTTTTTCTTCAAAGAACTGGTGGG
>JAIRMI010000037.1 GCA_031258795.1 Puniceicoccales bacterium
CTAGAACAAAAATTGAAAACTATTATCGCACCCTTTTCGAAAAAATCTTGCATTTTTCTTTTAAGCATTACATTTTTTTTACAAAGAAAGGAATAAGATGAGTAGATCAGGACAAAAAGGTTGGGGCATGCAGTGACGGACCCAAGACAAAGAGATTTGGACATGTCAAGGCCAAGGTATGATGAAAGGGATATGCCTCCATATGGAATCGCATAGGTTTGGTGCAGCCAGCGAGCCAAGCAGAGTGAGTATGCCTCCAACGAGACATATTGCGGCTTCTGGCTCCCTTACCGAAAGGGAAGTTGTAGCTATTATACGACGATATCAAGAAGAACAAATTGCCGATTTGCAAGCTCAAGTTGAAAGTTTGACTTCAAAATCAGAGGATGAATCCAGCAGAATTAAGATTTTATTTTCGCTGGTTGAAAATATAGAGCATGATCTAGGGAATGGTTTTGCTATCCTTGAATCGGCCCACAAAGGGTTAGCTTCTAAAGTTGCCTTCCTAGAGGCCACGAAAGGGATTGAAGTGCAGGAAATTCAAGCAGCCATGGAAGGGCTCGCTGTAGAGAGAGATAGGGCCCTCGAAGAAAATGAGAGCCTCCGGAAGTATGTTTTAGGGTTTCAGGCTGCGGTAGATTATGCGGAAGGAGCCATGGAAGAATTGAGAGCAGAAGCGGAGTTCGAAATCGATAGACTTAGTGGAGAAAATGCTGAACTACAGCAACAGCTTGCCGATTTACAAGCCCAAACTGCAGAATCGTAAAATGAAGCAGCCAGATTGCAAGCAGAGGCGGAAGTTGCAGTCGAATCAAAAAGAAGAAAACAGGCAAAGGTAACCCCAAAATCTAAGGTTGGAATAAAAATTGAAAACTATTATCGCACCCTTTTCGAAAAAATCTTGCACTTTCTTTTAAGTTAAGTATAATATTTTTCACAAAAGCTAGGGAGGGATGAGCACGTCAGCAACACAGGGTCAATTTGGTGGAATAGGGCAACCTGCATTTGGCTCTCCAGCTTCAGGCACATTTCAAAATGTAACAGCTGGAGCAGGCGAGGGCCTGGCCACTACGGCGGGTACGAGTATTTTGGAATTTACCAAAGCACTCTGCGCAAGAGTAGCATCGGTAGCGGGAGCAGCAATTGAGATTGGAAGATCTCTCGCTATTGCATATCCAGCCGCCGCTATAGCAATATTTGTTGCCGCTGGCATAGCAGTTTACTGTGGGTATAAGTATGTCCAACACGTCAGAGGGGTAATGGCGGATAAAGCAAGACAGGCGGAGCACTTAAAACAAAAGGATGAAATTCAAGCTCTTATTAGCGAGATTCAAGATTGCATTAACGATATTAATGGTCAAATAGAAAAATTGGAGGCCGAAGCCGCCAATTTTGTAGAGGAACGAAATGCGAAAGAAAAAGAATTGGGTCGTCTTAACAATGAAGAGAGAGCACCCCACGTAGAGCAACAGCAAGTTCCAGATACATCTCAAAATCGCTCAATAGCTAGAGTGGGCAAAGGTTTAGCCATCGCGGTAGGTGTGGGTGTTTTGGGATTTACCAAAGGACTCTACGCAAGAGTAGCACCGATAGTGGGAGCAGCAATTGAGGTTGGAAGATCTCTTGCTATTGCATATCCAACCGTCGCCATATTTGGTGTCGCTAGCATGGCTCTTTACTATGGGAATAAGTACGTCCAGCGTGCCAGGGAGGTGGTGGCGGAGAAAGCAAGACAGGCGGAATTTCAACAACAAAGAAATTTAATTCAAGGCCGCATTGATGATGTTCAAGGTCGCATTGACGATATTGATGGTCAAATAAGAGAATGGAAGGATAAAGCCGCCGCTCTTGAAGAGAAACGAAGAGCAGCAGAAGGCGTATTGAACCGCCTTAACAGTGAAGAGAAGGCGCGACTAGAAAGCCTTATGGGAGGCCAGCAACAGGCAAGTGCAAGGCCTCAACGACGAGCCTTGGCGAGGCGGCGGCAAGCCAGTGGGAAGTAAAAAATAGCTAACAAATTTAACGAAAGGCAATGCTAAAGCATTGCCTTCATATTTCGCGAAAAGTATTCATATCGCTTAATGCTGATTGGGCATTTAATCAGCGAGGCATAAGCAATTTGTTTTTCTTAAAAAAAGAGTTTTAAATTTTTCTTAAAAAATTTCAAAAAATCTTGCTACGCTTTCCGAATTAGGTACGTTTTTTTTTAAAAATTTCTTACAAAGGATACGCAAAAAATGATTAGTTTACTTTTTCCAAGTCTATTTTTGAGTTTATCATCAGCAATGGACAAACCGACTGTAAAAATCACACCTTCTGGGGGAAGTGGCTCCGAAAATATCGACATCGGAAAGTTTTTCTGGCGGGAGCGCCCCCTTCGGTGTGATTCCATCGGTAACAGCACAAACACCAGTAAACTCACCAACTGTGAAAATCCCTTCTCCTTGAATGATGGCTCCGGAAACAACAAACCGGAAACTGGAACAGAAGCCCCACAGGGAACACCACCGCCGGAATCTTTTGTGGCAGCCGGAGCCGGAGGAAGTGTGGCAAAGGTAAGAACTTTTTTTTGCAAAGGTAGGCAGTGCCATTACTGCCCATCCCTATGCGGCTATCGCGATTGCAGCTGGGGTTTTGTCAGCGAGTGCTCTGATTTATTATACAGTGAGGCGCATTTCAAAGCGGAAAGCGGAATTGGCAAATATGGAAAATAAGCTGGAAGAAGTTAGTGAAAATTTGGAAAATGCTGAGCATAAAAAAGAGATTCCTGAATCTAAGTTGGTCAAAGCCAACAGGCTCATAGAAGATGCCCGCCATAGGGCGAGGATGCAGACAGTTTGAAACTTTTTTCGCTGTTTACACGAGTTCACGGGAATCACTTTCTTTGAAAATGAAAGATATCTGCAGCTCAGAGCAAAGCTTGGGCTACGCTCCGAGCTCGTGAAATGGTTTTGAGAGCACCATCCAAGGTTTGCTCCCTTTCGCCGGTATAGGAACTGAGAGTCTCGCTAATTATCCGATATATATCCAAATAGGTTATTTTTTCCGCCAAAAATGCTTCTACGGCTACTTCATCAGCTCCGAGGAGCACGGAAGCCATGTTGCCTCCATCATTCAGGCACGTCTTCGCCAGCCGTAGGCAGGGGAACAATTCGTAATTCGGTTCCATAAATGTCAGCCTGCCAATTTCACTCAAGCTAAGGCTTGGGGAGCCGGTTCTCTCCCGAAATGGATAAAACAAGCAGTGAGCTATTGGGCTTTCCATGCTATGCGGAGCCAGTTGCCCCAGCAGCGAGCCATCACAAAACTCGACGAAGGAATGAACGATGCTTTCCGGATGCACAATGGTGGAGATTTGCTCTGGAATCAAGTCAAACAGCCATTTTGCTTCGATCATTTCCAGGCCTTTGTTCACCATAGTTGCAGAATCAATGGTAATCTTCGCTCCCATGGACCAGGTGGGATGCCTTAGCGCATCTCCCTTGGCAACTGATTTTAGCTGATTCGGAGTGTGATTCCTAAGCGGACCTCCGGAAGCGGTTAAGATGACCCGTTTCACAAATTTTTCTCCGCCCGCCAGACATTGAAAAATTGCATTGTGTTCGCTGTCAATTGGGAGGATCTGCACACCTAGTCGTTTGGCTTCCGCGGTGATGAATTTGCCAGCGGCGACTAGTACTTCCTTGCTTGCCAGCATGATTGTCTTGCGAGCACCTATGGCTGCCATGGTTGGCAAAATGCCATCGGTGCCGGGAATCGCCATGAGTATGGCATCGCCGTCATCGTCAACAGCTAATTCGCAATTCCCTTCCATGCCAAATAAAAACACCGTGCCTGCTGGAAATAGGCTTTCTGCTCGTTCTGACGTAAATTTTTGCCTGTCAGTAATGGCAATTTTTTTCACTCCAAATTCGCGGGCAATATGGGCAAGTTTCGTGAAGTTGGAATGTGCGGACAAACCGGTGATTCTGAACCTATCTCGGTTTCGCCTAATAACACTGATAGTGCTGTTCCCTATGGACCCGGTTGCTCCAAATATGATCACATTGTGCACCACGGCAATCAGCCTGGTCAAAATTTACATCTTGCAAAGGTTTTTTTTATGGAAAACGTAAGATTAAGAAGACTAAGATATGATAGGTGCAAGGAATAAATTCGCCAAATATAGGGGGCTTGGAAAATATGTGGGTTGGCTGCGAAAAGCGAAATTTCAACTGCTCATCGCTATCGTGAGCGGTATAGTATACGGAGCAACCAGTGGATTTGGAATTCCTATCATGCTCAAACTTGCCTCTCAAACACTCTTCGTTCACCGCGATATCACTGGCCCCGCACTGGTTCTCTTGGCAATGTTTCCCATGTTGGTTATGTCAATTCGGGCAGGCTGTGAAATTCTTAACGCCTATCACGTTGGCTATTGTGGGCAAGTCATCTTACAGGAAATTAGAATTATGGTCTTTGACAAAATTCAGCGTCTGCCCCTAGAATTTTTTAAAAAAACCGAGCCCGGCGAGCTGATAACAAAATCACTAAATGATACCGCTGTCCTCCAAAATACGATAATCGAAGTTTCGCAGGAAATAATTAAACAACCCATGGCTGTTATAGGAGCTGTTTCCGCCTTGGTATACCTATGTTGGAAGCAATCGGACGTAGCAATTTTGCTCATATTCATATGTGCCATGCCGCTAATAGTCGTTCCCGTTAAATTGATCGGTGAAAAGATGCGTAAAAAAATGTTCACATTGCAAGCTAGCACGGAAACTATCATGACTCAGCTTTCCCACAATTTATCGGCTGTTCAGGAAGTGCGCGCATTTACAATGGAGAAAGCCGAAGTAGCCAGGTATCGTTCAACTTGCGAGCGGGTAATGCACGCCGTAATGAAAACGGTAAAGTATTCCGTAGTTCTCTCCCCCATTATAGAGGTGATATCCGCTGCCGGTGTTGGAATAGCGATGGTTTACACCTATTCGAAGGGCATAGGTGCGGATATCTTCATTGCCCTTGTGGGCGCGCTTTATTTCAGCTACGATCCCATCAAAAAGCTGGCGAGATTAAATAATCAAATAAAGACCGGCATGGCGAGCTTCGAACGAATCGAGGATCTGCTAAATCGTCCAGAAAAAATAACGGATCCGCAAAATCCGGTGGAAATTGGTGACATCTCCAATATTTCCTTTAAAGATGTACGCTTCAGCTACGATGATCAGAGCGAAGTTCTGCACGGGCTAAACATTGACATGGTGCGGGGAAATACCTATGCCCTTGTTGGCAGCAGTGGAGCGGGTAAAACCACGATCATAAATCTAATTTTGCGATTTTACGACGTGAGCAGCGGTAAGGTAACCATCGACGGCATTAACGTGCGGGATATGCGCCTGGATGACCTTCGCCGAAACATTTCCATTGTTCCCCAGTCGCCCACATTGGTAAATGGAACAATTTTCGAAAATATACTGTGGGGCGCACCGTGGGCAACGCGTTCGGAAGTCATGGAAGCAGCGAAAAAAGCCTATGCCCACGATTTTATCGCCGAATTTAGCAATGGTTACGACACAAGTGTGGGCGAAAGCGGCATGAGGTTATCCGGTGGTCAAAAACAGAGGATTGCTTTAGCTAGGGCTTTTCTGAGGAATGCGCCAATCCTAATACTGGATGAGGCTACGTCGTCCCTCGACGCAAACAGCGAATATGCCATACATAAGGCCATAGAAGCATTAATTGTGAACAAAACTGCTATCCTCATTTCCCACAGGTTCACCATGATGTCCATTGTGGACAAAGTATTTGTCATCGACAGGGGCAATGTGGCTGAGGAGGGATCTCCTAAAGAACTAGAACAAAGAACGGACTCTCTTTACTACAGTCTCTACCAAAAGCAGCAAGGTGGATTGAAATAGAACTTCGCCCTTCATTTTGAAAAACATTAGGGCAAATTTCCCTAGGATGTGCAAACAAAGACGGGAAAAACCACTCGTGCCCCCGACCGTCTTCCTCTGTTGGAGGAAAAGAAAAAAGGCGCCAAACAACTTCTTTACCTCCAGCCAGAAAACGACAAAGCAATGCCGGCCCAAACGCCGAAAAGGAAAAAACTGCCAATGATAACACGTTTAAGATTGCAATGAATTCCATTCTCTTCATCTCTGCAACCACATCAGCCAGCTAGGCCATAACCAACTACGTTGGCTAGGCGGGATCGGACCGAAGTTATTATCATTAACGACAGTGTTGCCGTTCCCCTTTACATAGGTTTCGTTCACGCTCGCCTCGGTACATCTGCTATTGATACAGACGGCATTACCGTCCCCCCTAACTTTAAC
>JAIRMI010000059.1 GCA_031258795.1 Puniceicoccales bacterium
TGCAGGTGGCGATCGATTCCACTCTCATCCACATAAACTATGTCTTCCTTTTTGTACACGGACATTGCCCTCTCATAGGAGTCCAAAAAAGCATACTGAATGACGTCGGAGAGAGAAGGAAAAAGGTGGAGGATGTGGGAGAGTTTCCGTTTGAGGTTCGCCTAGAATTTTTCGATGGGGTGAGAGTAGGGAGGCAGGTAAATTAGTGAACAGCTGGCGGCCTCGATGGCCTCCCGTTCTTTATATACCCTGGTCTTTTTTTACTGTGATCTTTAGCTTTCTCAGCACTTTGCCTATGCAACTCTTGCTCACTTTAAATTCGCTGGCCATTTCCCTTTGATAGGCATCCGGATGCTCTTCCACATACTTCACTAGCTTTTCCGGATCTAACTTCCTGTATTTTCTGTTCAGCGGTGCTCGTTCCAAATTTCCCGTTTCCCTCAATTCTTCTTCCATGCAAATATCGTACGCTCACTCACTCCAAACGCTTCGCTCGTTTCCTTTACACTGCGCGTGCTTTCCTATTTTAGTACCTTCTTTTTCAAGTCCGTTGTGCAGTATGCCATACATCCTCTAGGTATAATCTTTATACGCCTTTGTCAGGTAGTTTGACTATAGATAAAGAAATTGTTCTATTGCCATCGGGCTTTAACTTTAGCTTGAAATGCTTAGGCTTGGCTTCAGAGAAAATAAGGCAACGGAATGAGATTATGGCAGATGGCCCTAATAACAAGGCCAGCGGTGGATGTGTACGGGCTTGGGATATGGCTACCTTCCATATTCTTTAGAAAGATAGGTGAGGAGTTTTCCTGGGATACCTTTTCCCTAGGCGGAAAACTCCCTGGAGATGCCCAAGCTAATATATTAAACAGACAAAACTTTGTAGCAAATATCGAAGAAAATGTGAAAAATTTGAATGAAGAGCTTCCAGTAAATCTTCGCTATGATGAAGCACAATTGTCATTTATTATCAAATTAATCCAAGCATGTACAAATCCCAATCCTCTCATGAGGCCCACTGCTGCTCAAGCGTGTGCACTTTTAGAGGCTTTTGATGCCGAAACACTGGATTTTGACGCTGCTTTTCAGCTAGCCAAGGAAGACAGACCATCCGAAGAAATTCCAGAGGCAACGCTAGAAGTTTACAGAAAATACAACATCATATAGATAAATATGTGTAATGAAAAATGCGCCTAAAGTAATTTTACTTCCATATGTTGCCGGCGTAAATTGCGGAGGGGCCTAAAATTTCTTCGATGCGCATGAGTTGATTATATTTGCAAATCCTATCTGTCCTGCTCATGGAGCCGGTCTTTATTTGGCCTGCGTTTAGTGCCACTGCAATGTCCGCTATGGTAGTGTCTTCCGTTTCGCCGGAGCGGTGCGAAATCACAGACTTGTACTTCGAAGTTTTAGCCAATTCTACGGTGTCGAAGGTTTCCGTTAGGGAACCTATTTGATTAACTTTCACGAGGATGGAATTAGCTACACCCAGGGAAATGCCTCTTCCCAAGTATTCCCTGTTTGTTACGAATAGGTCGTCACCAACAAGCTGGACCTTGTTCCCAAGTTTTTCAGTCAATACTTTCCAGCCCGTCCAATCATTTTCGTCCAGCCCATCTTCGATGGAAATTATTGGAAATTTTGCCACTAGATCGGTGTAAAAATCGACCATTTGCTCAGCTGCGTACTCCGATTTGTTGGACTTTTTGAA
The DNA here is from genome assembly GCA_031258795.1 of Puniceicoccales bacterium. Classification (GTDB taxonomy): domain Bacteria; phylum Verrucomicrobiota; class Verrucomicrobiia; order Opitutales; family JAIRKQ01; genus JAIDVZ01. The sequence goes on from JAIRMI010000059.1 coordinate 1,715, forward strand.
CACGTACTTACTTTTCTCACTATCGAAAAACTCCGATGCAGCGACGTCGATAGCGATTGAAACATCGTCACTGGGTTTATATCCGGCGCCGTGAATGGCTTCGACTATTACCTCGAGTGCATGTTCATTTGAATTAACATTTGGAGCAAACCCTCCCTCATCGCCCACTGCGGTTGATAAATTTAAGCCCTGGAGGACCTTTTTCAATGAGTGAAAAACTTCGGCACCGATCCGCACCGCCTCCCTAAACGACGAGGCATTATGGGGCACGATCATGAACTCCTGTATGTCCACAGGGGCATCGGAGTGTGCGCCACCGTTGAGAACGTTCATCATAGGAACGGGCAAAACTTTTGCATTTGTTCCGCCGAGATATTGAAAAAGAGGCAGTTCCTTGCTCTTCGCCACGGCATGAGCCACTGCCAACGATACACCCAGTATGGTATTTGCTCCGAGCTTGCTCTTATTTTTCGTACCATCCAGGTTTATCATCGTCGAATCTATCAAACTTTGCATGGATGCGTCCATGCCGAGTAAGGCGGATCGCAGCATCGTGTTAACGTTGTGCACAGCGGCTAAGACTCCCTTACCGGAGAATCGTTTTTTCGGATCTATGTCCTTTGGAAGCTGAGATTTTGGAACATCCTTGTCCCTTAGCTCGATGGCTTCGTTCGATCCCGTACTCGCTCCCGATGGTACGCTAGCCCGTCCCAAGCTACCGTCTTGCAGCATGACATCCACTTCAACGGTGGGATTGCCGCGGGAATCAATGATTTCTCTTCCACAAATATCTTCGATGACCGTATCGGAAAACCCTGTTAAATTTGGCATAAATAAATCTCCTCTTTGAAATAAAAGTTAGCTTAGTGTTGTTCGACGCATTGTACAGCTCATAAATTCTTATCTGGCGATGTCTTCCTGGGAAAGTGTGCTAACTCCAATTGAATGCAGCGCTTTTGCGGCGAGGTTAACATCTTCAACCCCCAGTATCATGGCGATTTTGTTGTTGTATTTCACCAACATGGGGTACACGTAATGAATATTTATTTCGTAGGCCAAGATGGTGCTGACAACTTTGAGCACATCCGCCGAGTGAAAAAA
>JAIRMI010000036.1 GCA_031258795.1 Puniceicoccales bacterium
TTTGAAAACCTGCCATACTCCAACATTGCTACTATTCGGTGTAGTTTCCCTGTAAACATTGCTTTTTTTTGCCGAGATAGCGTTGTCTGGTCCGGCGGCTTCTTGTAGACGGGCCATCGCTACTTTCAGTGCAAATTCGGCGGCTCTTTTAGCCTGCTTTTCCAAAAAACTCCTTCTCAATCGATCATTGCATGCTAAATTTTGGTAAGCCATTGCAGCTACAAGCAAGGACAGTGTGCCGATTGTGATGACAACAAATAACATTGCAAATCCGCGATACTTAGGCAGCGACATGCCTCTTTTATGTAAAATTTAGGTCAATTAAGCCAGTTATTTCATTTTTTGTCGCTAAATAATGGCAAAGAAGGATCTTTTATGGAAAATATTACCGTTATTTTAGTGCCTAACTCCGGCTGGCTTTGTATCGTTAAAATGGCATTGTGTTCGTGTAAAATACGCTCCACTATCATTAACCCAAGCCCATTACCGTTCTTTTTCGTGGAAAAGTATGGACTGGCAATTTTGAGCATATTTTCTTCGGAAATGCCGACCCCATTGTCGATGAACTCCACTAGGAGTTGCGTTGCATTTAACTTGCTGTTAATGAAAATGTTACCACAATTAGGCAATGCTTCCATCGCGTTTTTTATGATGTTGAAAAAAGCCTGCTCTAGCTGTTTTTCATCGGCAAAAATTGGGGGTATGGCAGAAAATTTTTTACGAACAATAATATTGTTGTTTGCCAACTCCGGTGAAAGGGTATCTAATATGCGGTCAATAACAATTTCAATATTTATTGGTCGCAAAGTAAGCTTTTTGGGACGAACAGCTTGTAGGAAATTTTTAACAATACCGTCAAGGCGATCGATTTCTTCTTGGCAAACGTTAACGGATTTTTGCAACTGTTCCCGCTCGTCGGATGGAGCGATATGTTTGATTTGTTTTTGCATTAAATGCAGCCGTAAGCTTATGGCATTCAACGGGTTTCCCAGCTCGTGTGCCACGCCACTTGCCAATAAATTGATTGTTGAAAATCGTTCATTCGCCACCTGTTGCTCAATCAGATTATTTTCCGCTGTTGAGTCGCGAATGACCAACACAAAAAAGTCATTTTTATGTTCTTCGACAAAGCGAATACCATTTATGGCAAGAATTTGTTTTTGTGGGTAATTTATTTCCAAGTCCTTGACTGTAAAGGGGATGTCAGTTTTAAAATTTTGCATGGCTTGTTTTAAAAAAGATAATTCGGGGACACATTTTTCCAAGGATAACTGCTGTTCATTGAGCTCTAAAATTTCATTTGCGGCGCGATTACTGTACTCAATCATCCAAGAATTTGTGAGGATAAGAATGCCATCTTTTATCAAGTTAAATACCTTATGACAGGCCTCTTGTTCTTGGTGTAAGCGTTGTATTAATATATGCAATTCCCCGGTATCCAAAGAATTAAGTTTTTCCAAGAGTTTTCTAAATTTGTTTTCCTTCATAGCACATCGCGGGGGTGAAAGTCTCGATGGCCGCGGATTAGGCGTTGCCTATCGACGGCCGTGTAAATCTGTGTAGTGCAGATATTTGCATGTCCTAGCATTTCCTGTATCGCTCGCATGTCAGCTCCATTTTCCAGCATATGCGTGGCGAAGGAATGACGCAAAGAATGTGGCTTTACATTTTTTGTAATGCCGGCCAATTGCGCATATTTTTTCAGGTGCAGCCAAAAAGTTTTTCGCGAAATCTTGCGGCCTCTTATTGTTATAAATAATTGGCTACCAGTAAAATGTGAAATAAGTTTTGGACGAGAAAACGTTAAATAGTTATTTAGTTTTTGGGCGCCAGCTTGGCCCATGGGGACCGTTCTTTCCTTGCTTCCTTTTCCATACACACGCACAAATTTGTTTTCTAAATCGATGGCTTGTATCAGCAGGTCGCATAATTCGGAGACGCGTAAACCACTACTGTACATTAGCTCCAACATGGCGGCATCGCGCACACCAAGCGAATTCGTGACATTGGGCATGCCCAATAAAGTTTCGATTTCATTCAGTGAAAGGGAATCTGGCAGAGACCTATAGTATTGGGGACGTTTTAAAAAAAGTGCAACATTTTCCCTAACAATGTTGCTTTGTTTGCAAAATTTAAAAAATGACCTGACTGTCGATATTTTGCGCGAAATTGTGGCACTGGTTAAATGGTCGCAAGCCAGAATATCTAGCCAATTGCGAAGATCTTCCAAGGCAACATCTTGCCAGCAAAGGATAGTCCGCCGTCGATGCAAAATTTCTGCTAATTGAAGCAAATCTGTTTCGTAACAGCAAACCGTATGGTCGCTATACCCACGTTCCAGATTGACACTTACCAAGAAGGCATCAATTGAATCACGCAGTTCTTGTGGCAAAGATTTTTCACTCACTTTTTAACACCCGTATCTTGGCATGAAATTTTTCCTTCAGCAAATCTTGCGTGGATTGTGGCAATCTACTTGTTGTTGTATTTTCTTGAATTTCAACTATTTGTGAACTTTGTTTGCGCAAAATTTGCAATATTGAATCGATGGCTCGAGCCTGGGATTGCTCCGTTGCGTACAGCAGAATAGCTTCAAAATTTGCCCACTCATCAAAGCCAAACTTTACGCCCTCTTTTGAGCGGCGTATTGTCTCTAAAATTCTTATTTTCCGTTCGGGAAAATTTTCACTATTGATTGATAATGAACGAGATAGTTGTGAATGAATCCGAGATTCTAGGTCACACAGTATGCGGTATAAGTCGCAGTTAGAATCGATCATTTCGCAGGACAAAGAGAGAACATTTTCGTAATTCCCATGGCATATAGCATGAATCATGTCGTCCAGCTTACTGTCTGGCACAAGACCATAGGCGGACAATATATCCCCTTCCTCGATATTATTGCCGCAAAAAGCAGCCATCTGGTCGAGAATGGACTGAGCATCGCGCACTCCACCGCTTGACAAGCGCACAATCAAATTTAGCGCTTCATCGGAAACATTTATGCCATCGCAGCTAGCAATTTCTCGCAGTTTTTTTTGTAAAATTTCACCGCTGACAGGACGAAACGAAAAGCGTTGACAACGTGATGTTATGGTAGGCAGAACTTTGGTTGCTTCCGTTGTTGCAAATATAAATTTAACATGTGGCGGCGGTTCTTCGAGGGTTTTTAAAAGTGCATTGAAAGCGGCGTTGGACAGCATGTGAACCTCGTCGATAATGTAAATTTTGTAGCGGCATTTAACGGGTATATATTGGCATTCTTCGCGCAAACTGCGAATTTGATCGACGGAATTGTTCGAGGCGCCATCTATTTCGATGACGTCCAAGCAGCATCCCCCAGCAATTTCAAGGGCAACTTCACCGTTGGCATCGAAATCTGCCGAAGGTCCGTTTTCAGCGTTCAAAGCGGTGGCAAACAGGCGAGCCATGGTTGTTTTTCCAGTTCCACGGGGACCAACAAATAGGTAAGCGTGCGCTATCTTTCCACTTTTAATGGAATTTTTAAGTGTGCAAACTATGTGATCCTGGCCCACCAACTCATCAAAAACCCTCGGCCGCCACCGGCGCGCAATCACACGATACTCACGATCATTTTTTGCCATAGCAAGAACTTAAGAGCGAGGTACTTAAAGTAAAGCAGTTATTTGAAGGTTAAAATGAAAAGTGCCGAGACAGCTATGTTCCACAAGGCAATGTGAACGGCGGCACTGGCTGTATCCTTAGCTTTTTTGGCCAAAATGTGGCGCTTCTTATCCGTTGTCAAATCAACGGCTGCCTCGATGGCAGTGTTTAGGCACTCTGCAATGAGCAACACGAAAAAATCGATCGTTAGTAGCAATAACTTCCATCCCCATCCGAAGATTAGAAAACAGATGGGCCAGATGATAATTCCGCACAAAAATTCCGTTTGAAACGGCCGCTCGTGTCGCATGAAGTTCATGCCGCTTATGGAGTAGCTTAGAGGATTTATGATGTAGTGCCGCATTTTAATTAAAAAAATCAGAAAAATTTTATTTCTTTTCACCAGTGGCCAACCATATAAATGGCGATGATGAATAAAAGCTTAAATTGTGGCCGCGGACAGTTGGGTACACTCCTACGTAAAATTTTTTGGTTATTTGTGTTATTTTCACTGGTCAGATTGCTGTTTCTTGTCTGTAATCACAGCTTTTTTACCGATGTGAGCATTGGTAATATAGGACTTGCTTTTCTCGTCGGATTACGCGTGGACCTGTGTTTGATTTCACTGATCTGTGCACCCACCATTGCCCTATACCTCCTGCCCATGAAGCGCCTTAGATTTGTGATATTTTTAGCTGATCTGTGGTGCTTTTTAGCTGTATCTGCGGCCGTTATCGTGAACGTGTTTGATTTTGGCTATTTCCCTTTTACCTTTCGTCGCCTAGGTGGGGAAATTTTCGGACAAGGGGAGTTGCTTACGGAAAGTTTTAGCGTTTGCTGGAGCGCCCTGTTGTTGTATTGGTATTTGGTTTTATGTGGCGCTGTTTTGCTATGCTGTACTTGGTACATATCTTTTAAAATTACTCCCCGAGATGGAAATAGAGAATATAGGTTTTGCGTAAACGATTGCCTAAGGTTTCTCCTAAGTGCGGTCTTACTTACTATTGGCATTCGGGGAGGATTTCAAATTGTAAGACCGTTTAGGACGGTGCAATTACCAATTTTTGTCGGAACAGGCAATGAACAATTCATTGCTAATAATTCATTCCTGAACGTTATTCATACGAAACGTGGCGACAGCATTTCAAATTTTCAATTTTTTCAAGATCAAAACGAGTTAAACAAGCTTTTTACCCCCATACATAGCGCTAAAAATTTTAGTCCATTGCATGGGAAATTTGCCGGAAAAAATGTAGTCATATTAATTTTAGAAAGTTTTACCGCGCAAAATGTTGGTTTTTTGGATCGGGAATACAAAGATTACCCAGGGCGCACATTTACACCATTTTTGGACGAATTATTGGCTAAAAGTTTATATTTTGATGGATTTGCTAATGGGACAGTTTCGGTGGACGCGCTGACATCGGTGTTAATGGGCGTACCTCCCCTCTTGGAATCGGCTTTCGCAAAAAGTGCTTTTATGTGCAATAAAGTGGATCCAATGCCTGAAATTATGAAACGAATGGGCTATTCCGTATTATTTTTGCACGGAGGAAGAAAAAACGCCTGTGAATTTGATACTGCCCGTGCCTATTCCGGTATCGAAAAGTATGTGTGTAAGCGTGATTTTTTTGAGCGATATCCCCAGATATCAAAATCGGAAGTAATGGTCCACTGGGGCATATACGATGAAGAATGGCTGCAGTTTGTATCTGAAGTTTTGAGCGAAACAAAGCCTCCCTTTTGTGCGGTTGTTTTTACCCTGTCTTCCCACACCCCCTTTGCTGTTCCAAAACGATACAAAGGAACTTTCCCAACCGGTGAACATCCATTGCAGAAAGTAACGGCCTATTCCGACTTCGCGCTTAGACGTTTCTTTGAATCTGCGCAAAAAACAGACTGGTATGGGGATACAATTTTTATCCTGTGTGCAGACCACACTTCCTGTGCAACTGAGCGTTATTATCAAAAAAGCCTGGGGGGCTATTCCATCCCTTTTGCTATTTTTGATCCCAGTGGTGAGCTACATGGAAAGAGCAACATGGTGGCTCAGCAAGTGGACATAATGGCGACGGTTTTGGACCTCATCGGCTACGATGAACCATATTTTTCCTTTGGGCATAGCCTGTTCGATGAAAAAGCGCCACACTTTGCTGTGAGTTATAGAAATGGCATTTACCAGATAGTGACGGATAAGTATGTGCTTCAGTTTAACAACAATTCTGTTGTGGGATTTTATTTGCGTTCCGATTTTTTGTTGGAGCATAATTTAATTCATTCCGCTGAATATGAACATGATATGATGCAGCTGGAGGCTTTTTTTAAGGCGTTTTTGCAGCAATACAGCTACAGCTTGCGCATGAACAAAATGACCTGCGAATAGCAATTTCTTGCCAGAGGGGCATAAATTTGCCATAATTGCGCCAATGAAATTTAAATATAAGGGTTTGAACGGAAAGTGGACAACTGTACATGGAAAAGTGGAAGCTGATTCGCGCAAGGGAGCAATGCAGATTTTAGCTAAAAACGGTGTTACAGTTTTGTCGTGCGACGAAATAATTGGCAACAAAATATTTAAATTGAAAATTGGGAGGCACGATGGTACCCTAAAATTTTCCGATAGTGAAATGGTACATTTTTTGGGAAAACTGGCTAATCTTTGCAATGGCGGATTACTTTTAGCTGATGTCCTTGAATCGATATCTAAAAATTCCTCTTCGGAGAAGGAAAATCTGTTAAGTTGTCAGATTTTAGAAAAATTGAGAGATGGGAATAATTTTGCTCAGGCACTTAAGAAATGTTGTAACTTCTTCGATGATAGCATATTAAGCGTATTAGAGCTGGGTGATTTGACGGGAAAGCTGCCCCTTGCGTTGGCTAATACTGTCGCTTCGTTGCGGCGGAAAATTGAAACTAAAAAGCGCTTCATTGCCGGCCTGAGCTATCCGCTTTTCATATGTTGTGTGGCGTTTGGGGTAATTTTGCTTTTCCTGTTTTATTTGATGCCGCGAATGGAAGCAATGCTGCGTAGCTTCGGTGGTCAGCTACCTCTAACGGCGCGTTTATTGATCAGTTGTTCCCGTTTTTTTGTGCGCTATTTTCCGATTTTTTTCCTGTTGCTTCTAACGGCAGTGATATTTTTGCGATACTTATATCACTTCGATAAATATCGCTTAATTTTTGATAAATTTCTTTTTAAAATTCCTGCCATTGGCCATCTGTATACGCTGCTCATACGAGTTCGCATCGCCAATGGGCTGGCAAGCCTGATATCGGGAGGTGTAGCTATCTCAGAGGCAGTAAATATGGTAGCTCGATCGATTGCCAATACTTTTTTCAGACAAAATTACATCGAAGCCCGTGATGCAATTTTGGATGGAGCAGCGCTAGCGTCGGCATTTAAAACATATAAAATTTTTGATGGATCCGAAGCAGATATCATTGCAGTTGGTGAAAAGATCGGTAATGTGGCAGTGCATTTCGCTACCATTGGGGAAATATACGACGCCCAGTTAAGCGATTTTTTGAAAAAATTAGTCACAATAACATCCTCTGCTGCGTTGCTTTTTGCCTTTGCCATTGTGGCCATCCTAGCCCTAAGCATTGTTTCCACCGTGCTGAACTTCAGCGCAAAACTTGCACACTAGTCAAGAAATAGCTCACGTTTTTGATCTCCTTGGCTAAATTTAGCGATCCGAATGCTGAGGAGAATTACTTTCCGGCGCATCGAAGAAAATCCCGCTATTTGGTGTGAAATTTTGAAAATGCTAGAAAGATTAAGCTCGCGACAGTGTAATCTTAATTCAAACTTTACCTTTCCTAGCTTTAACAGCCAATAGGGGTTGAGTATTGCGTTCGCATGAGATTTCCTGACTGCCGTTGCTTCCTTCCGGACCTAGCGGGGTTCATCGGCTCGATCATCGATCGATACCCAACCTTGCTCATTCGATGCATATTTGTTGTTTATGCAAGACTAAAATTTCGCAGAGTCCATTGTGGAAAAATTTTGCTGTAAAGCTTGACTCTGGAAGATAGATGGTATCGTTTGCCCTATTAGCCTCCTGCCTCATCCACAACAGCAATGGGCACAAATTACTTAGATGATTCAGTTAACTTAGGAAGAATGTATTGGAATTCACCATTACCCTTCTAGCGAGGAGCCTCTTCAAGATAAAAGCTGTAAATCAAGGATTAAAAAAAATCAGCTGGAAATATCACTTGATAACCAAGTTGGCAGAAAAATGTATGAGATATTCTGCCATAGTTGAGCTTCTGCGAAGGTTAATTCCAACTTTTCGGGCCTATTATTTGCCAAAAATAAGCCAATTTTCTTCATTGTTTTTACGGGGTGAGCATCTGGCGAAAATTTGACTTGATTTGCGGCTTCTGAAATTTTACCCCGTTTGGGGTTATGGTGCGAGCGGTGACGAATATCAGCAAATTTCGCTTTTGCGTCGTTTCACTCTTGGATCTGAACAATCTTCCCAAGAGTGGAATATCGCCCAGAATTGGGATTTTATCGTTGACGGTCTTGATTTCTTCCCTCGTCAAGCCGCCCATTACGACGGTCCAGCCGTTTTGCACAGTAACTTCCGTGCGAATTTCTCTAGTGGAGAAGACGGGCTGGTAAAATCCAGAGGGAAGGTAGACCGTGCTTCCGCCGGCAACGGCTACGCTCATACCGCCATATTCCATAAATTTTTCAAATTCAGTGACCTTTGGTTCCAATTTTAAGCTGATGTTTGTGTCGTCTTCCACGATTGGTGTTACGCGCATTTCAACGCCGATGTTTCTCGTAGTAAAATCCCGTGGAGTACCGGCCGTGATGGTTACACCTGCCGATGTGGCGTTGTAAAGCGACGATCCACTGCCCACTTCCGAACGTGTTTCACCGTAACTTTGTGGATAGCGCAGTTCCTGTGCCACGACGATATTTGCCGTTTTGCCGGATAGTACGGTTAGCTTTGGAGCGCTCATCAGGTCGGATCCAGTTTTTTGCTCAAGCGCGCGAATCATCAGATTTACCTGTATGCGGTCGATTACGCCGAGAAAGCTTCCCAATGGTACGCTTTCAGTGCCAATGTTTATTTGCCCGGGCAGGGTTGGCGGTTGATTATTGATGGGTATTGAATCCGGTGGATTAGATATCACAATCTTACCATCTCCGAGTGATGAATTGGAGGGAGCGAAAGCTTGGGCTAAGGTTCTCAAATTGTCCACATCGGAGTTCTTGTCCGTCGAAACACCCGTGTTTGCCTGGCCTCGATCTTTGTTTAAGCGATTTGAAACATTCCAGCGAAAAGCGAGTTCATCAAGGGCCCCTTGGGTCACTTCCAAGAATTTAGCCTCAATTTCCACCTGCCGCGTTTGACTATATTTTTGTAGAATGCGCTCGATGCGCTGTAGGTTTTTTAGGGTATGGGTGACGATTAGTTGGGAACCGTCAAAGGCCAAATTGCTATTGGGAACGGTATTAAATTCAACTCCTGCGCGCACGAAAAAATTCTTAATGGCTGTTTCTTCTTCGAGGATGGCTGTTTTTGTTTCATCCACAGCGCCGCGATCCCAATTTTGCTGGCCACTCATGCGTATGACCGTTGCCCGCGAAACGGGAAAAAATTTAGTTTCAAGTTGCTCGTGTAGAAGCTTTTCATCGCCGATTATTACAGCATCGGGGGTGTGGTCGCATTTGTAATTTGCCGCTTGGCTAACGTAGAACAGAAGGCGCTCGAGGGAAATATTGCGCAGGTTCAATGTGATCCTAGGTTCATTTTCTGCGCTTGGGCACAGCAGAACAATATTTACTCCTTTTTCGTAAGGATCTTCGGTCGTTGTGTCATATTTTATGGACAATTCGGTAATCATTTCTACCGCCTGGCTTATGGGGATATTGATAAAATGAGCCTGGGGAATAATGATTTCCGCCAACTTGGTTACGGTTGAATTTGCGCTTATGCTATTGTTTAATGGAAGACTGTCAGTTTCATCAGTGGATTCCTCAATTTTCCACGCTTCACCTACGTCGTTCAACATTTCTGTCCGCACGTTTTTGTACTCTCCCTTGATTTCACGCTCCATGGCAGTTTCTATCATTGAGCGCAGTGTGCGAGATTTTTCATCATTTGGGTAAAATTGAAGGTGCTTATTGATGGCGGCGTAGGCTTTTTCTAAGTCGTCATTTATAAAAAGAGTTCGCGCACGGATGTACAGAAAGTCCTGATTTTCAGATGAAATTGCTTGAAACGGAGTTGCCGCTTTAGTCTTATTTTTCGGTTTGTGCCTGAAATTTCCCAAAGCAACGCCCCAGTTTGCTAAGCACAGCACCAGTCCCATGCTAATTATCCTAGATATTTTGTGTTTCACATAGGAAATTTACTAAAAATTTATAAAGTTTCAACACAAACAGAATTGCCTACGAACTTTTTGACGTTTTTTATGCTTATGTGCTCACCATGCAACCGCAAGAAACTTGCATTTATTTGCATTGACAAAATATTCAAATATCCGATGACACGGTAAACATTATACAAAATGGGCAATGATACAAAATTTTCTAGGAAGATGGTTTTTTACGCCATTGCAATCTTGGCCGGAATATATTGTGGATTTACGGAAATTCAATTTTTGGGACAAATTGGAAAATTTTGTTCCGAAGTGTTTATAAGGATGTTTAGGTGCATAAGCATGCCCATTATTTCTCTTTCCGTCATAGTGGCCCTTTTTCACTACAGCTCTAACAAAGAAATGTCAGCAATTTGGAAGAAAACGCTGTTCTACACGTTAGTAACAACGGTAATAGCTGCGTCAGTGGCCGCTATTTTGTACGTTACTATCAAGCCCTCCAATGTTAACATTGCCATTCCGGAAAACATTGACGTTGGATCGCAAAATAATTACACACAATACCTTTTGGAAATTATGCCCAGCAGTATCCTTGAGGCATTTTTAGAACATAAAGTTTTAAGCGTTCTACTTGTGAGCGTCATCATCGGAGTTTCAATAGGACTCATAAAGGATAACAAAGCCAAAAATTCGGTTATTTTATTTTTCAAAGGGATGCACGATGTATTCTTCGTCATAACGAAATTTATAGTGAAAATACTCCCCATTGGACTGTTTGGCTTTATCACTGTTAGCATACGTGAATCAAGGGGAAATGTCGATTTAATGGGTATGGGCGCCTATTTCCTCATCGTGGTGCTGGCAAACATTCTCCAAGGTACCATAGTTTTGCCCATTTTTTTGGCATGTAAGAAAATCAATCCATTGCGCGCGTTTAGGGCGATGTTACCAGCGTTATCTGTCGCATTTTTTTCGAAATCATCCGCTGCAACCCTACCTGTCACCATGGAAATGGCGGAAACAAAATTGGGCGTAAGCCCTAAAATTAGCAAATTTACCCTGCCACTCTGTACGACTATAAACATGAATGGCTGTGCGGCATTCATATTTACGACAGTTATTTATCTAATGCAAAATTACGGAGTAGCGATTACACCGATTACCCTATTGACTTGGGTCATCATAGCAACCATAGCGGCCGTTGGCAATGCTGGTGTGCCCATGGGGTGTTTTTTCCTCAGTGCAAGTCTGCTATCCTCTATCGGCATCCCCATACCTCTAATGGGTGTCATATTGCCATTTTACAGCATCATAGACATGATAGAAACAGCGCTCAACGTATGGTCAGATTCGTGCGTAACTGCCATTGTAAATAAGACATTTGCCGGGCACTAATTCTACTATAAACGCCATAAAAGAGAGAAAAAGGTGTTGAAAATGCGAAACTCGCCCTTTTGGCAAAAGCTGACTAAATAAAAGCGCAGATTTCGTAAAATTTTAAATAAAAACGAAATTGTTTGCAAGATGTTTGCCGTTTCCTAGCATCCATCCCATGGATACGATCTTAAAAAGGCACAGTGTTAGGAGTTTCTCCGCGAAATCAATTGACGACGCAACCATCGAGAAAATTTTACATGCTGGAATGTCAGCGCCTTCGGCCATGGGGTCTAAGCCCTGGCATTTCATTGTCATATCGGATCGCGACGTGATGAACGCCGTAACCAGAATACATCCCTATGCGCAAATGTTGTTGCAAGCACAGCGCGCTATTTTGGTGTGTGGAGATGAGGATGCTGAAATTTTACCGGAGTTTTTTCAGCAAAACTGTGCGGCGGCAACGGAAAACGTTCTAATTGCGGCGACGAGTTTCGGTTTGGGCTCCGTTTGGGTTGGCTTATATCCGAATGAGCAATATCGCCAGGACTTTAAAAGGTTGTTCAATTTACCGAATAGCATCGAACCATTTGCCCTTGTACCCCTTGGATTTTCTGATCAGACTCTGCAACCGTTAAATCGTTTTGACTCATCGCGGGTGCACTTCAACGGGTGGTAGTGACGGTGCTAAAGGGGAAATTATTTTAATTTTTTTGAACGAAAGGGCAAAGGGAGCGTCTATAGTTGTGAATCTGATAATTGATTCAAGATTCGATTTAGTTTGTTCAGGAAGATTTAATAAGGCAGTGGTATCTAGCTACTGTCTTATTTTTTTACAAAGCATCTACGGCAGTTATATTTGGTAGCGAACAAAGCGAGCAACTTTTATGTTTTCGCCGATTTTGCTAATCCACTCTGCGATATAAGATTCCACGGTCTGTTCCTGGTTTTTTACGAATGGCTGCCTTAGCAAGCATTGTTCTCCATACCATTTCGCGAGTTTACCTTCAATGATCTTTTCGATGGCGTTTGCCGGCTTTTCCTTACACTGCTCCGCCGCAATTTCCCTTTCTTTGGCTACGTCTTCCTCCGGGATTTCCTCGGGAGAAATGTACTTTGGTGACATTGCAGCAATGTGCATGCATATATCCTTTGCCAACTTCAGAAATTCTTCATTTTTGGCGACAAAATCGGTTTCGCATTTTAATTCAAGCAGTACACCGACGCGGGCTCCTGGGTGTATGTAGGCCTGGATAACACCTTCACTGACATCGCGCCCCACTTTTTTTTCAGCGGAAGCAATACCTCGCTTTTTAAGGATTACCGTTGCTTCGTCAAAATTGCCACTGGCCTCGACAAGTGCTTTTTTGCACTCCATCAAACCGGCTCCAGTCCTTTGCCTGAGTTCATTTACCATGCTCGCTGTTACGCTACTCACTTTGTGTCTCCTTGCCTTTTTTTTCTTCGTTTACAATTTTCTTTGTCAATGGACGCTTGCGCTTCGATTTAATCGCGGGCTTTTCTCCGCTTTCCGCCTCCATGGTTTCCGTGTCTATGCTCGTGTCTATGGTCACGTCTGGTTCAATGGAGACAAGCTCTTCCTTGCTTATTAGTTTTTTCGCGTCGCCCTGCTTGGCCGTGCGCTGAGACAAGCCATCTTGCACACCTTCGAGCAGGATTCCGAGAATTAGGCGAATGGACTTTACGGAATCGTCATTTGTCGGGATTGGATATTCGACTAAGGTCGGATCGGAATTTGTGTCAACCATGGCAATTACCGGAATGCCAACACGGCTTGCCTCGGCTACGGCGATATATTCGTGCTTTATGTCTATGACAAACAATGCTCCCGGCAGTGATTCGATCTTCATCATGCCTTCGAAATTGTTATGCATTTTATGCATTACGCGCTTGATAGAAGCTTCTTCTTTCTTTGGCAGCTTAGCAAGTTCTCCTTCTTCTTCCATTTTGAGAAATTTTTTATACTTCAGCAAACTGCGCTCAATCGTCTGAAAATTCGTTAATGTGCCGCCCAACCAACGATTTGCGCAAAATGGCATCTCCACTGCGCCCGCCCCTTCTTTCACGATATCCCGCGCTTGTTTTTTAGTCCCAACGAACCAAATATCCTGACCAGATGCGGTTAAATTTCTCATAAAATCCCACGCTTTGTCAATTTGTTCGCAAGTTTTTTCGAGATTTATGATACTTATGCCGCCTCTATGGTCATATATGTAGGGACGCGTTTTTGGGTTCCAGCGTTTTCGCTGATGTCCGACATGAACACCCGCCTCAAACAATTCTTTGGGTGAAGTTCTCATAATTAGCTCCTTATTCGGTGAACAAGCACACCAAGCCACCAAACCTCGGATTTTTTTGTTAAATTATGGATGCAATCATAGAAAAAAAATACCACTCGCAAGCAAAAATTAAAAAACTTTACATCTAATTTCGCCAAATATCCCCACAATTTTAGTACTTTAATACCTCATATACGGTACGGTAAGAGACAATCGCGGTGCAGCAATTCTTTGAATACAACCGCCACAACCCTTTCGTTGCTTCACTATAAATGTCTTCCCCACTTATCGCTAAATTTATTTAGACGAAAACTTACAGTTACAGGACATCGCAGGAGTCTGCATATTCACGCCGTGTCATCAGGGGAGTGCTATTACTTTTACAATAGGTATAACCAATGCCGTGAAGGGTGCGTAACCTATCCATTGAACAATCGTTGTTCTTGAAAATTTGGCGCAGTTTTACGATGTACTGATCCATCGACCGGCTGCGTACGTTCGCATGCTCGCCCCATACGCTGTGTATTATGTTTTTCCTGCTCAGAATTACGTCGGCATTGTAGGCAAAATGTTTTAGGATTCCAATTTCTTTTTTACCGATGCGCACTTTATTCTTATTCGGAAAAATGATGTGCATAAAAGCTGGCGATATCTTAGCATCGCAAAACTCGAAGTCGTCATCATTCAGTGCCACATTGCCCGTTATGGAGAAGTCGCCGGAAAGCGATGTTCGCTTCAAAACAGCGCGCACGCGTGCTACCAACTCGGTGAAGCTGAAAGGCTTTGTGACAAAATCGTCTGCGCCGACATCGAAGCCTTTCAACTTGTAAAATTCGTCGGAAAATCCGGTTAAAAAGATGACAGGTGTTGAAATTCCCTCGCTACGCAGCTGATGTATGACGTTAAATCCATCCACATCTGGCAAGTTGATGTCCAAAAGAATCACGCTTGCGAAATTGCGTTTAAGGAAGTTTACTGTGTCGGTTCCGTTTTGGAACACTTGCACGTTCAAGCCTGACAAATTAAGCTGCTTAGTCAAGACTTCAGTCAGCTGAGAGTCATCTTCTGCGATTAGAATTAAGGGTTTTGTTTTTTGCATAAAAAAGATCAGTATGCTCACTGACTACAGGGTGGGGTAAAAAAAGTCAAAGTTTTTTTTAAAAAAATATAGGAACATCAAGATTTTGGGAAAAATTTTACGGTTATACCACATGGTGAAGCCGTTTTGCACACTCAGGCAGAGCTTATAAAATTTTCTATTATTTAGCTAAGTACTTCACTAAGATGCAATTCAGACATGGTAAAAACAGATACATGGCTTCCATGCCTTCCTGATTTGGCATGAACAATTTTCAGTAAAATAGCATATTATTAATATACGCAAGCCAGAAAAATTATTATCGTTTTTAATCTGCAGGTGAGTAAACTTTACAAACCAGGTCTTCAGGCTCACTAGGTAAAATAGCAACAACCTGTTCTTGAGTTTATTTTGTTGTGGACGCATCAGTGACAGTATCCGCATTCGCTACCGTCTCAGTCTCAGTTTCCTCTACTGCAACTTCCGTTGCCAAACATTGAGGTTTTTTCTCGCAAAAAGGGCTTACTAGGAACGGTCTTGCTTTTTGAACTTCAAACACTGCACTTATGACTCCGCCTATTATGCAAATAATCGGACTCGCGCCAAAAATCCTATTCTCAATAAGAGATAGCAATCCAGCCAAAGCACTTATGGCAGTACCTGCCAAAGCGCGTTTATTCGGAGTTTCGTCTCCATTTTGGATATGCCTTTCCAGCAATGGTCTGATGACTCTCAATATTACGCAAGTAATCGGACCCATGCCAAAAATCCTATTCTTAATGAGAGATAGCAATTCAGCTAAAGCACTTATGGCAGCACCTGCCAAAGCGCGTTTACCCGGAGTTTCGTCTCCATTTTGGATATATCTTTCCAGGAACGGTCTGATGACTTCGCCAAATACGCAAATAATCAGACTCACGCCAAAAATCCTATTCACAATAAGAGAAGCCAATCCAGCTAAAGCACCTATAGCAGAGCTTTTTAAAGCGCGTTTACCCGGAGTTTCGTCTATATTTTGAATATGCCTTTCCAGTAACGGCCTGTCTGAAGTGCGAATAGGTTTTATGCCCCTGGCCATATCTTGAATTTCTCTATTATCTGCGTTAGTGGTGGCATAACCTAAAATACCACCTGCTGCGGCACCCCATATCACACTTGCCAAAGTAGTTGTGCTTACCAAGTTAGTGCCTGCTTGTACTAAAACTGAGCCAATTATTTTAGTAAAAAATCCAATCATTTTGCCTTCATAAATTAAAGTTTACATGTTTTTTCCGAAAAGAGCATGTGCCAATCTCAAAACCATTTTTGTTTTTCTCGAACAAGTTTTACAGATAAAGCCTTTGTTGCAGTTTTGTCAAAAAAAGAAGAGAAATTTTTAAAAAATACCGAAATGGCAGAAATAAATATGGGAAAACAAGGAACAGTTCGCTGTGGCAGAGAGGAAACGTAAGCTGTGATAAGTATGCTTAATACGTTGCCATACAAAGAATGAAATAAATGAAGTGCACTACTTCAGGAATGTGAAAACGGCACAGGCAAATGAATCAACGGAGCAAGGAGTAAAGTGCCGGAGTAGGGATTAAAAAGCTACAGCGGGAAAGGATCCCCTGGATCTACTCTGAGGCTTTCGGGGAATCTTTTTTACTTTTTTAAGCAAATTTTATACCTATGCCCACGCCTATACCAACAGCAAGCTCTTTGTGATTCCATATGAATTTACCCATCCAGGATAGAAAATCCTTAAAGGCAACAACTGGAAGAGAAACGACCGAACAGGACTTGGTGCACAAACCCCAAAATGCTACAGCAAAATTTCTAATTCTACCAGCATCAATCCATTCCATCTTCAATATTTCTATAACCATCCGGAATATAATTTTAACAAGATTAAAAACTAGCGAAAAGGCGATCAAGGGTAGATCTATAAGGAATAATTGCAAAAACGTCTTAACAAAATCTCGAATTTCACGCCTTGAAGCTACTAGTGTAATTATGGCTAGACCTGCAACAAAGGCTGGATGAGCTGAACAAAATGACAAAATAGCAGAGCCAAACCTACTGTTTGAAATAGTGGTTCCAACGACGCTAGCAGCCCGAGAAATCTTCAAAGATACACCTTGGGGCAAGCATCGGCTAGCATACCTCGCGCTAATATCTTTTATGCAATCAAATGCGCCTTGAACCAACCAATTAGCCCGAACTGGTGTTGTGATCAAGAAACCCAACAAGTCTTTCGCTTTAGATATAACATCCGCCTTGGAAACCCCCATGTTCTCTGTTATTTTTTCCATAAACCCCTACTGTGTAACGTAGGGTAGCATTTTTTTAAAAAAGGTCAAGAATTTTGTCAAAAAACTACATAAAAAACCTTCAAAGGAGCGCAATGTAGTTTTAGGATTGAGGTCAAGACTTAGCCTTTGAATCAACCCTAGGGTTAGGACTCATAAAGAAGTATTGACAGGTTAGGAAAAGGCCAATAAGAGGTTGGCCATAATGGAATTAATAAGAGAGAATAAGGCCGTATTTCCCGAAGTCGCGTGGGAAACCGCGGGTAGACGACCGGAGTGTGATTAGTGGAATAGTACGTGTTTTCCGTAACGCTTAAAAGGAAGTACGTGAAAACCGACTGCCAGCCATGTGCCTCACCGCTTTAAAGTCGCGGGTGAAGCCAGGGATGGGGACGACTGGAGAGTGATTAGTGGGATAGTGTACGTACTTCGCAATGGTTTGAGATGGCCGGACCCCGAGGGAATATGGGCCCTACAAGACGCTCTACAACCGCTTCATTCGGTGGAGCTGGAGCAAGAAGGAGTATTTGGCAAAATTTTGCAAAAGCTATCCAAGTGCAAGACGGAAATCCTGATGATGGGATGCAACCTATTTAAAGGTTCACAGGACGGCGGCGAGCCTAAAAAAGGATCTTCGCCGTGGCACATCGGGCGAACCAAAGGAGGATTTGGCAGCAAGCTACATGCCGTTTGTGATGGCCTTGGGCGGGCTGGTTTCGGGAAAAACTGAGGCCGCTGGGAACGTCAATGATATCGTTGGCGCCGGAGAACTGCTAAAAGATCTACCAAAGGCAAGTTATCTGCTAGCAGACAAAAGGTATGATGCCCATTGGTTTCGAAAGGGCCTGAGACAGCGCGGGGCTTGGCAGCAAATTACATGCCCTCTGCGATGCTTCTTGGAGGCCGGCGGGTGCATCCCGTCCATAAGTAGCCGCAAGGCCCAGCAACCCCACCATGTGGGTCTGTACAAGCGGCGCCACAAAATTGAAAACATCTTCCGCAGATTGAAGCATTGGCACCGCCACCCCACATTGGGCGCCAAAGGTGGGCTTGGTAGCAAGCTACATACCGTTTGTGATGGCCTTGGACGGCCGGTGCGGCTGCTGCTGACCGCTGGGAACGTTAGCGACATGGTTGGCGCCGGTGAACTACTAAAAGATCTACCAGAGGCGAATTATCTGCTAGCAGACAAAGGGTATGATGCCCATTGGTTTCGGGCGAGGCTGAGACAGCGCGGGGCTTGGCAGCAAATTACATGCCCTCTGCGATGCTTCTTGGAGGCCGGCGGGTGCATCCCGTCCATAAGTAGCCGCAAGGTCCAGCAACCCTACAACATGAGCCTGTACAAGCGGCGCCACAAAATTGAAAACATCTTCCATAGATTAAAGCATTGGGCGCTCCATCGCCACCCCACATTGGGCGCCAAAGGTGGACCCGGCAGCAAATTGCACGCCCCTATGATCGCTGTGATCTCGCCTTCTTTTCTTACATACCTTCTTCTCCTCCATTTGCATCCCCTGCCTCTTTTCCTTTTATTTGTGCTTTCCTTTTATTTGAGTTTATGAGTCCTGACGTTGGCCCAAAAGCTCAAGCCTTTCCATAAAATCTTTG
>JAIRMI010000046.1 GCA_031258795.1 Puniceicoccales bacterium
GACGTAAAAGTTTTAGACTTTGATCCAAAATCTGACATTCCGGACGATGCGGCCTTGGTTGTGCTTTGGGATCCCAAAGCAGCTCTCTTGCCCGTAGAGGTGTCAATTTTTAAAAAATTTTTGGATGAGCGAGGTGGGAAAATAGTAATTGGACTTGGTGGTGCAGACGATGTGGTACTAACTGAATTTCTCGCAGACCACGGCATACGTGCGGATACTCACAGTAAAATTCTTTCGTCAACCGATCATGCAAAATTTTACCATGATCTAGTCATTAACAGGTACATGCCCCACAAAATTACCTGCGAACTTATTAACTTTAAAATACCCGTTGTTTGCGGCGAAGCACACGAGGTTAGGGAAGCCGATTGGAGCACAGAAGACGATCAATTTGTAGTCACGGACCTGCTGCAGGCGGAGGGAGTTTTGGAACCTTCTGAACATTGTGACAAATTTATTGTCGCCGCATTATCTGAAAAGCGAACATCAATCTCCATCGATATCCTGAAGGGCAAACTGCTCGTCTTCGGATGCCCTGATTTTGCAATCAATTCGCGCATAAATATTCTGGGCAATAGGATGCTATTTTGTGGCGCCGTGGACTACATGTGCAATGCAGGCAGTGAATCTGATATAGCTTCTAATCCCGTGGCAAAATATCGCCTAACCCTTACGGAGAAGCAATATGATTCTATAGTGACGTTTAGTTATGCCATTTGTTGCGCCTTCATTGCCATTGGCATTGCAGTTTACTTTTTGCGGAGAAAGTGATCTGTGCGCCTACCCATCGGAGCAAAGCTATTCTTTCTAGTGGCAGCCAGTGCAATATTTGCCGCATTGCTGCTGAACTTAAGGACAAAAGTTCTCCGCGAAGGGCACTCTGCTGATGGGCAATTTACAAAGGTAATTACGCAAAAATTGAAAAGCATCCATATTGTCAATCACAAGGTTGGAACCAGCATTAATGCATACAGCACACCAAGCGGCAAGTGGATGTGTATTTTTGATGGCATAAAAGTATCTGCAAATCAACATGCCATCAGCGAACTGTTATCACTGCTCAAAGAGCTAAAATTTTATGACAACGAATACCGTGATTTTAACACTGTAAATTCAGACTGGACAATAACATTGACCGACGCCTGCAACAACCTGTCCAGATTAAAAGTAGCGGGAGTTAATGTTTATCTGGGAGGTCCGGAAACCACATTTTTTCTTGAAAATCAAAGCATTGGCAAAAGTTTGGCCAAAATTTACCCCGAACTCCATTGCAAAAAACTGTTTGGCGACGCTGATACTTTATCCCGTCTGAAATTTTCCACGGGAATCTTCTGCCTGAGTATTACACAATCAGGAGATCAGTTTAAGGTGACTTCCCCAATCAACAGGCCAATGAATGGAAAATTGCTTGAAAGCATAGTACGCGACATTTTCTCCCTATATTATGGCAATATCATCAAATCGACGGAAACGCAAGAGCCACTATTTGCACTAGAACTCGATTGCGGTAAAACGGGCGAATTGGTTGAATTTTATAGGGATGGGACAAAATTTTCGGCGAAAAAATCCGAAACAAGGTACAAGTTTGACAATAAAACTTCTGCCCTAATAGGTACGCTTTACTCAAGATTGGTAAATTTTCAGTTTTTTTCCGGTTTAAAGTGTGATTTTATAAGCATTTCCAGCCTGGCAGATAATCGCCAAATTTCCCTGCAAAAGCTGGAAAATAGTGAGCAATGGCAGAAGTTTGTCAAAACTAATGAGGGTGTATCTTTCATTGACGTGGGCAGTGGCAAAATTCGGTTGATAGAAGATAAAGTTTCCACCCTCAGCCAACCGATTAAATTTGATGCTAAAACCCATTTCCCTCCCATAGGCAAAGTAAGCGCAAAAACCAACATCGGAGAGTTTAATTTCGATATTTTCAAGAATCCGGATAGATACATTTTACTTAACAGAGAATCATCTCTGGCTTTCGTCGTGAGTGAAGAATTCATTGAGAATCTATATTCATTATTCGATGACCTGCCACTGTAGGTGTTTTTATGCGCCGAGGAAACGTGGACAAAGTTTGACGAAGGAACGTTTATCTGTTGACTGCAATTTTATTAGTCTTTTAAATCCCTCACCAGGAAAGATGTCAGAGAAAAGTTTTGAAGTATTGGACGCAAATGAGGCTGTTGCCGATGTTGCCTATCGCTTGAGCGAAGTTATCGCAATTTATCCCATCACACCATCTTCGCCGATGGCCGAACACTGCGACGAATGGGCCTCAAAAAATCGAGAAAATTTGTTTGGAGTGACACCTACAATCGAAGAAATGCAATCCGAGGGCGGTGCTGCTGGAGCGATACATGGAGCACTGATCGGCGGCACGTTGGCCACGACCTTCACAGCATCACAGGGGCTTTTGTTGATGATCCCAAACATGTATAAAATCGCGGGAGAGCTTCTTCCCTTTGTCATGCATGTAACGGCAAGGAGCTTGGCTACTCACGCTCTGTCGATTTTTGGAGATCATTCGGACGTCATGGCCTGCAGACAAACTGGATTTGCGATGTTGGCCTCAAATTCCGTGCAAGAAGCTCATGACCTTGCCTGCATCGCCCATGCTGCCACTTTGAAATGCAGAGTGCCATTCATGCATTTCTTCGATGGATTTCGCACATCCCACGAAATAAATACATTGGCCAAAATTGACGACAGCGCCCTACGCGCCATGATTGATGACCAATCCGTATTGGAGCATCGGCAAAGAGGCTTATCTCCCGACGACCCGTTCATACGCGGTACGGCTCAAAACCCCGATGTGTTCTTCCAATGTCGCGAACGCGTAAACACATTTTACGGAGATGTGGCATTCGTCGTTGAAAAATGCATGGAGCAGCTCAAAGCTTTGACGGGGAGGGAATACAAATTGTTTGAATACATCGGCGCAACTGACGCCGAACGGATCGTCGTTTCCCTTGGATCTTCCTGTGAAACGCTGGAGAAAGTTGTCAAATTTCTAACCAACCATGGAGAAAAAGTCGGTTTGATAAAAGTGCGCCTCTATCGACCATTTTCCGTGGAGCATTTTTTTAAAACACTTCCCAAATCCGTTCGGGCAATCGCCGTTTTAGACCGAACGAAAGAACCGGGGGCCATAGGAGAGCCTCTATTTTTGGACGTTGTTTCTGCACTTGAGCAAGGTTCCTGCACGGGTATCAAAATCATCGGCGGAAGGTATGGGCTCGGGTCAAAGGAATTTTCCCCAACGATGGCCAAAGCCGTTTTTGATGAGCTGGTTAAAGCCACCCCAAAGAAACATTTTACCGTGGGAATAGTGGACGACGTCTCGGGGTTATCCATTGACTGCGATTGCGGATTTGAACTCGAAAAGGAAGGATTATTCGAAGCTGTGTTTTTCGGATTGGGATCCGATGGAACCGTTGGCGCCAATAAAAATACGGTCAAGATAATAGGCTCAGATACTGAAAATTACGCCCAAGCCTAT
>JAIRMI010000061.1 GCA_031258795.1 Puniceicoccales bacterium
TACAAAAATCCTCCACCTTTTTCCCTCTCTCTTCGACGCTATTCAGTATGCTTTTATGGAGTAAGATGACTATAAAGAACGGGATGATGAAAAACGCGTAAACTATGAGAGGGCAGTGCCCGTTGACAAAAAGGAAGACATAGTCTGTGTGAATGAGAGTGGGGTCGATCGGCATTTGCACAGGCGAAATGCCAGATCAACAAAGGGAAAGAAGGTGTTTGGCTTTGTGGCCGGGAAGAAATTTCGTCGGATGAACATCGTCACCGGGTATGTCAATGGCGAGACCATTGCCGAATGTGTTTACAATTGCTGCCGAATGTGTCTATGAAGACCACCGATGGCGAAGTTTTCAATGCCTGGGTGGAACAATCCCTCGTTGCAGCGCTGAAACCAGGGCAAGTGGTCCTTATGGATAATGCCGCCTTTCATAAGCATCCCAGGACGCGGGAGGCCATCGAGGCCGCTGGCTGTTCCCTAATTTACCATGCCTCCCTACTCTCCGGACCTCAATCCCATCGAAAAATTCTGGGCGAACCTCAAATGAACACTAGCCGACATCCTCCATCCCTTCCCTTCTCCCTCCGATGCCATTCAGTATGCTTTTCTGGAGTAAGATGACTATAGTACAAATCTTAGACGAATATCCAGAGCTAAAGAGCTTACACGGCGTACTCTAGGCTAACCCACAGGAAGCTCTTTTAATATAAAGAATCCCACTCTGTAGCACAAATCTCAAACTGATTTCGGCACTAAGGCGCCACATTACCATCCGCTGTGCCCGAGCGCTCTTCTCCTCCATTTGCGTTGCGTTTTTTTCCTTTTTGTTTGGGCTTATGAGTCCTGACACTAGCCTTTTCTGAAAAAAAATAAAAACCGCCTTGGCATCGGCGGTTTTTTACTTTGGTTAATGCGACAACTTTAGGCGATTGTTATTTCTGGATCAAGGTAAACATCTTGGATTGCGTGCAACAGCTCAACACCGTCTCTCATCGGCCTTTGGAAAGCTTTTCTGCCGCAGATTAAACCGGAACCTCCAGCCCGTTTGTTTATAATGGCGGTTTCGACGGCTTCATGAAAGTCCGTTGCTCCACCGGATGCTCCACCGGAGTTTATTAAACCCGCCCGGCCCATGTAACAGTTAGCCAACTGGTAACGGGTAAGATCGATAGGGTTATCTGAAGTCAGTTCAGAATAGACTTTGTCATGCGTTTTGCCAAATTTTAGCGTTTTGAAGCCGCCATTGGTGGTGGGCAATTTTTGCTTGATTATGTCGGCCTCGATGGTAACGCCGAGGTGATTTGCTTGTCCGGTTAAATCGGCACTTGTATGGTAGTCCTTGTCCGCTTTAAAAGCTTCGTTGCGCAAGTAGCACCAAAGTATGGTCCCCAGACCCAGTTCATGGGCAAAGTGAAATGCTTCCGTAGTTTCTTGAATCTGTCGCGTTGATTCTGCGGAGCCAAAGTATATAGTGGCACCGATTGCCGTTGCCCCCATATCATAGGCTTGCTGAACATCGCCGAAGTAAATTTGGTCAAATTTATTGGGATAGGTAAGCAATTCATTGTGATTAAGCTTCACCACAAATGGAATCTTGTGGGCATACTTTCTTGAAACTATCCCTAGCACGCCAAGCGTTGAAGCAACGGCACTGCAACCACCTTCCAAGGCGAGCTTTACTATGTTTTCCGGATCGAAGTACATAGAATTTGGAGCAAAACTTGCTGCCGCAGAATGTTCAATTCCCTGGTCAACGGGGAGGATCGACATGTATCCTGTCCCAGCCAAACGTCCCGTATTTCTTATGCGATGTAAATTGTTTAGCACGTTGTTGGAACGGTCAGAATTTATGAAAACCCTGTCTAAAAAATCTGGACCCGGCAAATTGAGGTCCTCTTTTTTTATCGTTGTACACTTGTGTGACAGCAAACTTGCACTTGCACTGTTCTTAAAATCTTTGATGTGTTTATTCATTGCGCCGTGACTTTAGGTTAATCGATGGCGCAAATCAAGCATCTAAAATAGCACTCTTTGAAAATCTTCACTTTTATCAAATTTTCTAGTTAAAGTTTTTCTCAAGGTGTTACCTTCGGATTCAAGTTCCCGTAAAATTTCCTTTGATCTGTTTATGACATTTGCTGGTAGTCCCGCCAATCTTGCAACGTGTATGCCATAGGACTTGTCCGCTGCTCCGGGAACGACTTCGCGCATAAATATTATTTCATCGTTCCATTCCTTCACGGACATTTTGTAGTTTTTAATTTTTTTCGAAGATTCTGCTAATTTTGTGAGTTCATGGTAGTGTGTTGCGAAGAGAGTCCTGGTCGTACTACGGGCGAGATGCTCCACAACGGCCCATGCAATGCTCAGTCCGTCGTAGGTACTTGTTCCACGGCCGATCTCATCGATGATAACAAGGCTCCTTCCCGTCATGTTGTTTAAAATATTGGCCATTTCGTTCATCTCCACCATGAAAGTGGAATTTCCCTGGGATAGGTCATCTCCCGATCCTATGCGGGAAAATATGCGATCAACCACGCCGATAGCGCAACTTTTAGCCGGAACGAACGAGCCTATGTGGGCAAGGAAGACAATTAGTGCGACTTGCCTGATGTAGGTCGATTTCCCCGCCATGTTCGGCCCGGTGATCACAGTGACCTGATTGTCATTTGTGTTTAGGATTGTACTATTTGGCACGAATCGCGATTGAACAAGACTTTGTTCCACGACGGGATGCCTTCCGTGGACAATCTCAATCCTGTCATCATCGCGTAGGATTGGCTTGCAATAATTGTATTCATTGGCCAGGCGTGCCCATCCACAGTATACATCGAGCTCAGCCAATGCATCAGCCGTTTCCTGCAATTGCGCCGAATATTTTAATGCTTCCGCCAAGAGCTCGTCGAATAGAGCGGACTCGAGCTCAATGGCGTTCCTTTCGGCATTCAAAATTTCTGATTCCTTTTTCCTCAGCTCTTCTGTGATGTAGCGCTCGCCATTAACGGTGGTTTGCCTACGAACGTAGTGACTCGGGACCAGCCCAACGTTCGATTTTGTCACTTCTATGAAATAGCCAAATGTTCCATTAAACTTTATCCTCAAATTTCTGATTCCCGTCTTTTGCTGCTCATTGCGCTCAAATTCTGCCATCCACTCGCGGCAATTATCGTGCAAGCTTCGCAAGCGATCAATTTCAGCATTGTACCCGTCCCGTATATGTCCTCCATTCGCAAGGTCGATAGGCAAAGAATCTGCAAGGGACTGGGATAGAAGCCGGTGAAGATCTTCAAAGGTACCAATTTTACCGTTTAAACGTTCAATTTCGACGCATTCAAATTTCCCTAATTCGCCCTTTAATGGTTTCAGCACGCTTATTGTACTTCTAATCGAGCCCAATTCGCGGGGATTTCGTAAACGGTTTCTGAGCCTGGTTATTATGCGTGTCAGATCATAAGTCTGTTCGAGCAAGACATGAACATTTTTGCAAATACTGAGATTTTGAACAAAAGCTTGTACGCAATTTTGGCGATTTTGTATCTTTGTGGGACTTATCAGTGGATATAGAAAAAATTTTTCAAGCAACCGTGCTCCGGGGGCCGTAACCGTTCTATCGACAGTATCAATGAGTGAACCGGAACGGGTGAAGTGGGAGGATTGAAAAAGCTCCAAGCTTCTGATTGTAGCAGAATCCAAAATCATTGTCTCGCTCAGTTGGTAAACTTTGATGCCAGCTAGATTTAAGTTTTCCGTGCACAGATTTTCGGAAACGTAGTTCAGTAGAGCTCCCGCCGGCCCAAGGGTGTATTCCAGGTTTCCGACTATGCCATATCCGTTTAGGTTATGTACCCCGAGCATCTTGCAAATCAATTCCCGGTTGATGTTTAGGTCAAATTTCATGGCATTGATCTCGGAAACGGCGGAATTTTGAGTCAAGCTGCATAGAGATTCCTTATGTGCAGTTGCATTGGTAGACCAAAATTCCAATTCTCCGTCGGGAATGATAATTTCAGCAGGTGAAAGCGCACGCAATACGGGTAGCAATTTTTGCGCTTCTTCCGCAAAGGTCACCCTAAATTCACCGGTGGAAACCTCAATCCATGATGCGGCTAGGCCGCGCTTTGAAAGTTGAAATGAGAGAATGTAATTATTGTGCTTTGCCTCGATGTACTGGTCGGCAATCACTGTGCCAGGTGTAAGGATCCGGCTGATGGCGCGCTTTACCAGCTGCCCCGGTTTGGGTTCACCGATTTGATCGCAAATTGCTACCTTATACCCGGAGTGCAAGAGCTTGCTGATGTATGACTCTGCGGAATGGTAGGGAATTCCCGCCATGGGGCTGCCTCCCCGGTGAGTGAGCACTATACTCAATACCTTTGCTCCAACTTTGGCATCTTCGTCGAATAGCTCGTAAAAATCACCAAGCCTGTAGAGGAGAAGAGTTTTTTCAGGCAACGATGCTCTAATTTCATTGTATTGTTGCATCATCGGTGTTGGTTTAGGAGTGCTCGACAGCATGGCAAGTCTATGATTCTTATAAACTAATAAAATTTTCCCTGTCTACAAAATTTGGAATAGCTCCTTGGGATCGTAAAAATTTTATGCAAAATTTTTCCGCTTGTCGCATTTTTAAGCGGTCAATTTCTTCAATGTCGTCCAATCCCGACAGGTGTAAATATCCGTGCACGATATACAATGTGAGTTCATCGGAAAATGAAGTTTTAAATTCTTTACAAGCTTGCCTGGCATAGGTGGGGGAAACGCAAATTTCTCCGGCATAGCCAAACTCTTCATCGCTGCAAAACGTTATGACATCGGTGAGGTGAGGGTCTTTGAGAAATTTTTCATGTACGTCGCACATTTCCCTTTCATCCAAGAAAGCTACGGAAATGATGCCATCTTTTACGGTATATTTGCCAAATTTATCCAAACATATACACATCGATGAGATTTCGCTTTCGTCGAACGCAAGCCAATTTACGTTGTGCGTAATTTCAATTTCCCTCGCTTTCATCTACCTTGACCTTGCCGTAACTGACTCTGGAGTGGAGCATGTGGGTCATTGTAAACAAAAATGCTTTCTTCAAGGTTTTCAACTCATCGAGCGTGATTGGACACTCCTCCAACTGATGATCCTGGATTTTATTTTCAAAAATTTCATTCACTAAGTTCTCGATGCTTTGGTGAGTTACTTTTTTCATGCTCCTGCTGGCTGCTTCGATGGAATCGGCCAACATTACGATTGCGCTTTCCTTTGAAAGAGGCCTTGATCCGTCATATCTGAACCCGTTTTTGTCCAACTTATCGCGTAAATAGTTTTCGATATCCTTCGAGGTCATGTTTACAATATCTATTTTCTCCAATAATTCACCGCGAGCTTTGTTATAGAAAAACTGCGTCACCGTGGTACCGTGGTGCTCTGAAATAATATTGACAATAATTTTCGGTAATTTTGCTTCCGTGGCAAGGGATACTCCTTCACGCACGTGATTCCTAACAATCAAGGAACTAACTGAGGGGGGAATCCGGTTATGGGGATTGGCATATTTGTTCTGGTTTTCGATAAAATATTCCGGCATTGCCACTTTGCCGAGGTCGTGGAACAGTGCCCCTGTTTTGCAGATAGTTTTGTTAGCTCCTATGCTGCCGGCGACCTGTTCGGATAAAATTGAAACGGACAAGCTGTGCTGATATGTTCCCGGTGCTACGAATTGTAATCTTTGCAGCAAGGGATTTCTATAATCACTTAGCTTTAGCAAGCTGATATCGGTATATATGGCGAATACTCTCTCAAATACGGGAATAAGGATTACCGTTATTACGCTCGCCACCGTTGACATTATGAATGTGGCAGCTACTTGATAAAACATAATTTTTGCCGGAAACTGCGTAAGTATGCCGTGAATTATTATCGAAGCTGCAAAGATTAATCCCGCAGAAAATGAACAGGCAAAAATTTTAAATCGAGAACTTGTATTTCGCAGAAACACTATCAAAGCGAGGCATGTGACCAGTATCACTAGGCAAAAATCCGTGGAGCGCGACAGCATGAAGGTATACAAAACGGAAACCGCGATCGATGTTATCAATCCATCGGCAGGACCAAGAAGCAGCGTTCCGATTGTCGATGCCACCAGGAATGGCGCCATGCAGTACAAAGCGTATATGAGTGCGGAATTTTTTACGAAAATTTCCAATTCTCCAAACTGGACCCAAATTCGTAAAATAATCAACTGCAACACCACTAGAACGCTCAATACGTAGTATCGCTTTCTCTGAAAAATGCGCATACTTGGAGTGAATAATTTTAGACCAATGAAGGACATTGTCACTATCATAAAGGTCAAAAAAGCCTTTGCGAAAAACATGTAATAGGATACGTGGCCACTCCTGTGACTCGCACGTAGTGCATGCTGATATTCGACGAAAGCTTCATATTTTTCCTGATCGATCACATCGTCTTTTTCTAGTATTACATCTCCCACATCGTGCTTAACTATAACCGGCTTAATGGAGCGGGCGATGATATTTGTGTCTATTTTGCTTTCCTCCGTGTCGTACACAAGGTTTGGTTTAATTCCCTGCTTAAGTATTTTGAAGAGTGTGTTTACCATATCCCTGTCCAGGTCCAAGGATAGGAGATGCACTCTGCTATGGTAAAGCGCTTCCTCCTGTGTAAGCACCCGTTGGTGTTGCCTCCCCTTTATCTTAAATGGCTTTCCAAAGGTTCCTCCCGATAGATCATCGAAGCACACCCCGTTCCTCGCTATTTCACGCAATATGGACACACATTCCTGGAAAATTTGCGTGCGTTCGATTTGACTGAAGGAAGCAATAATCGTGGCTATGTCCTGCCACTCCACCTTAATCTGACCCATCGCATTAAATTCATTAATGAATTCTTTAATCTCATTTCTTCCCCGTTCACTTAGAAAATCTTCATAGGAAAGCCCTTCCATGTGCTCATCGAGCCATTTAAGCATTTTTATAAAACTGTCATATTTTCTTTCATCGATGGTGTAAACGTTGCAGGCCTGAATTTTTCTTTGCTCGTACAGCTTTTTTGTTTTCGCCTTACTTTTAAATTCAAAGGGGATCTCTGCAATAATTTTCGTTTTGGATAGATTGCCCGGGATAAACTGCACATTCAGGCAATCGTTCCAGGTGAAACACACCGTGGAGATCACGGCAGTCAGGAGCAGCAACCAGAAAAAATAAGCCGTTAGCATTCTAGTTTTACTTGCAAAGCCAAACCTTTTACCGCGGGAGCCGCCTTGGACATTTCTGGGATAGAAGGGATTATGCTTTGGTTGCCTCACATGTGCCATGTCGAAGATCAAACAATATTTACAAATGCCATCAGGCGCTCAAACATGGTTCGTTGGGATTGGGGAAGAACCTTTGTGTTTGCGATAATCGGCATAAAATTCGTATCACCGTTCCAGCGTGGCACAATGTGGCAGTGCAGATGCTGAGGGATCCCTGCTCCCGCTGCCGATCCGATATTTATGCCGATATTAAACCCATCGGGAGAGAGGGCTTTTTTCAACATCGATTGGGCTTTTAACATTGCTGTGAAAAAATCTTCCCTTTCCCTTCCGTGTAGCTCATCCATATCGAAAACGGACCTAAAAGGAATGACCATGAGGTGGCCGGGATTGTAGGGATATTTGTTCATGATAGCAAAAGAATGCTTGCTTCTGAATAGTATCAATCGCTCCCCATCGGCGCTGGTATCTTCGTTGCAGGTGAAAGGGTCTTCCTCCGATTTTGCGCGCTCCACATAATCAACCCGCCAGTAAGCATGTAGATTATCAATCATACTGGAGGATATAACAGGTTTTTCTATGAATTTAGCAATTTAAAATTTTTCAAAATTGCAGCCCGCTTTGCTAGCCGTTAAATTGCAACGGCCACGCAAGGTAACGCACCTAGTTACTCTCTCCGTACCATAAAGCAAAATAAAAGGTACAAGCTTCGGTTTACGCATCAAAAAAGCAATTTAGGTTCAGTTTTTGCAAGGAAAAAGATTTAATCAAAATTTTAACAAATTTATTCTTCAAAAGATGACAATTTTTCCAAGTGATTTTGCCAAAAAAGTAATTTTGATAAATTTTTGAGTTTCAAAAGTGATGAAAATTTTTAAACTGTGCTAAAACTGCTGGATGGAGTGTAAATATGTCTAAAGATAATCCTAAATGTGAAAAATCGGAAGAATTGGAGAAATATTTCCGACTGAAGGGGGCTGCAAATAAGATAAGAACTGCGATTCTTAGACACTTGCACTGTTTTCTTGCCCGCGATCAAAACTCAGCGGTGGCGAACGATTGGTGGATTGCTACCGCCATGGCATTGCGAGATCGAGTCCTGGGAGAACTCATCCGCACGCAGAAAGTACACCACGAAAATGATGTGCGCCGCATTTATTACATGTCTCTAGAGTACCTGCCCGGAACCATGTTACGCAATACTGCCCAGGCTCTAGGAATCCTCGATGATTTGGAACTGGCTCTGCGATCGCTGGACCAAGACTTTGATGCCATCGCTGCCATCGAACCGGACATGGGACTCGGCAACGGTGGCTTGGGCCGCCTAGCCTCCTGCTTCCAAGACTCCCTAGCCACGCTCGACTATCCCGCCGTTGCCTACGGCATTCACTATGAATTTGGACTTTTTCGGCAAGAAATCGTCGACGGCAAACAGGTTGAACGTCCGGATAATTGGACAATTTTTGGTAATCCGTGGCAAATTTGCCGCCCTGAAAATATCCAAAATGTTCAATTATATGGCCGCATTGAGAATACCTATGATGAGCGTGGCCATTGGCACCCTCACTGGGTAGATGGCAAAGTTGTCCAGGGAGTCCCCTGGGACATTCCCGTTGTGGGATACGGCGCCAACACTGTTAATTTTATGCGACTGTGGGAAGCGCGCACTGCTTCGGAATTTGAATTGGACGTTTTCAATCGCGGAGAATATCTCGATGCTGTTCGAAAACAATCCGAATCGGAGGCAATCTCAAAAATACTCTACCCAGACGATTCTACAGTCAAGGGGAAAGAACTGAGGCTTACGCAGCAATATTTTTTTGTTAGCTGTTCGATAAAGGATATCCTGCGCAGATACACGAAAAAGAATGCTTCCTTTGATAAATTCGTTGAAAAAATTGCCATACAGCTAAACGATACGCATCCCACCATTGCCATCGTTGAACTGCTGCGCCTATTGCTAGACGAGTACAATCTGTCCTGGGACGCCGCTTGGGCTATTTGTCAGGGAGTGTTCGGCTATGCAAATCATACCCTTTTGCCGGAAGCCCTTGAAGAGTGGTCCATTGACCTGTTTACGAAAATGCTCCCTCGACACTATCAACTCATCTGCGAAATAAATAGGCGCTTCCTAGAAAATGAAGTTGAAAAAAAATGGCCCCACAACAGTAGCAAGAAAGATGCGCTATCGATTATCCACAACGGCAAGATAAGGATGTCCTATTTGGCCGTTGTCGGCAGCCATTCCGTTAATGGTGTCGCAAAGATGCATTCGGAGTTATTAAAAAGTTCCCTGTTCCCACTGTTTAACGAACTCTATCCTGGAAAGTTTAAGAATGTTACCAATGGCATCACTCCTCGCCAGTGGCTGCGTTCTTGCAACCCAAGCCTGTCAAAGTTGGTTGATCGTACGCTCGGTTCGGATTGGACGAAGGATCTTTACCAGCTTCGCAAATTGGAAACGGTGGCGGAATGTCCCATTTTTCAGAAAAAATTTCGAGAGATAAAGCTGGAAAATAAAATTCGACTTGCGCGCACAATCTTCTTTACCTGCGGGATACAAATTGATCCGCATTCGCTGTTCGATATTCAGGCCAAACGTCTGCACGAATATAAGCGCCAACATCTAAATTTGCTCCATATCTTATATTTGTATCGAAGAATATTAAAAAATCCATCGGACGATGCGATTGTACCGCGTACATTTATTTTTGCGGCCAAAGCTGCTCCGGGGTATTACATGGCTAAGCGCATTATTCATTCCATAAATGTTGTGGCCAAGGAAATTAATAATTCTCCTACCATTGGTGGCAAAATAAAGGTGATATTTTTGCCGAATTACAGTGTCAGTTTGGCTTCGGAAATTATTCCCGCTGCGGATTTATCGGAGCAAATTTCCACGGCGGGAAAGGAAGCTTCCGGTACGGGCAATATGAAATTTGCCCTAAATGGCGCTTGTACTATCGGCACATTGGACGGAGCAAACGTTGAGATCAGAGAGGAAGTGGGGAATAGCAATATATTCATTTTTGGCAGAACAGAGAAAGAGTTGCGGGCAATTAAAAATTACAATCCCTATGCGCACTATCACAGCAATAGTGAATTGCATGAAATTTTGGACTGGATCGGTTCAGATTATTTCAATCAAAAAGATGGGGACAATCCTCTGCGTGATATTAAAAATAGCCTATTAGGTGGCGGCGACCCGTTTTTTGTTTTAGAAGATTTCGACGATTATATTCGTGCCCAATCCGCTGTAAATGATACATTTAAAAATGAGGCGGAATGGACAAAAAAAGCAATTCTAAACATTGCTAGAATTGGAAAATTTTCCAGCGACCGTGCCATAGAAGATTATGCCACCCATATCTGGCATTTGGAAAAAGTTAGGACAAAATAATTGGGTTGATTTTAGTTAAATTTTCTCCAACATTGCGGTAATATTATGTATCATTATGTATCTGAAGTTTTTTAGATTGAAGGAAAAACAATTTAAAATTGAGACAGGTGCTTCCTGCTTACACACGGGAGATCAGTATCAGGCAGCGCTATCATTACTAAAGTGTGGTATCGCTGAGAAGGATGGCTTTACCGTCGTTATCGGCGAAATTCACTGTGAAAAAATCACCACTTGCCAAGCCTTGCTCAAGGGCATGAAAATTTCGGAAGATATAATAATTTTACCCGATAACTCTCCTTTCAGTGAGTGCGAAATGTTGATTAAAATTTGCATGAAGCTTGGAGCAGAACATGCTAGAAATTTACCTTTTGGGAAAAGCGAAGGTGTCTCAAGGATCATAAACAATTTGTGTGGTAAGGCTATGCTCTCCGCGTTCGTTAATTTTTCGAAAATGTTACTTACAAGGATATAGCAAATGTTGCAAACGATATCAGGAAACTAAAATGGATATAATAAAAAAAGCGATGGAGTATGAAAAGGTAAAGATGTGGCAAGACTATCCTCAGAGCGTTAATCACGCAGATGTTGGTAAACAAACAATTGGTGAATGCTATGGGATCAGCGGTTTATTTGCAAAAAAAGGCAGCAAATCATCGTTTTGCAGGAGATTAAGAGATATTTTACTAGCCATACCTATTTTTGTGTGCAAATCAGTGGCCGCATTGTTTAATATCATAAAGCGCCCAATTTGCATATTTAGCATCTTGTGCATTGTAGTGGCAGCTGCACTCATCGGTGCCTATGTCGGCAAAGCCAACAAAGCTTCTGCGAAAAGAAATGTTTTAAAAAATATCACCCTTGCACAGAATAAGCCGGTAGTCGCTAGGGAAAGAGTGAAAGTCCCCTATTCTTATGCGGCCAAGAATAATCATATTGCCGTTGGGGGCACAAGAGAAGTTCCCCGTTTGGTGATTACGGAAATTACCCGAAATGAGAAGGTGGCAAAGGAAGCAACTGCCACACCAATTTCAGGAGTTCGTGAAAAAAGGATTGCGCCGCCTGTTCCAGGCGCCAGTGATGCTAGCGAGGTTTCCGCGAAAGGAAATGCTAAAAAAAATGTTGCCGTTGTGCAGGACGTTCCGGTAGTCGTTATTGAAGAAGTGAAAGCACATTGTGCACCTGAGGATAATGTCGCTGTAAGTAGCTCAAAAAAAGAAATTTCTCCGTTGATAATTGCTGAAACTACCCAAAATGAGAAGGTAGCAAGGGAAGTAATTACCACACCAATTTCAGAGGTTAATGAAGAAAGGATTGCGCCGCCTGTTCCAGGCGCCAATGATGCTAGCGAGGTTTCCGCGAAAGGAAATGTTAAAAAAAATGTTTCTGCTGTGCAGGATGTTTCGGTAATCGTTATAGAAGAAGTGAAAGCACCTCATGTGCCTGAGAATAATGTTACCATGAACATCGTAAACGAAGAGGAAACCTCTCATTTGGCGGTTGCCAGAAATATTAAAAATAAAAAACCCTCAAATAAAGTTGTTGCGCCAATCGCAGAAATTGACAGGAAAAGAGTTGAAGAAGTTTGTTGGGAAACGGAGGGTGAGTACTCCTATGTTTTTGAACGCACTTTGCGCAAGTTTTTTTCTAAACATCCAATTACGGATATTACGAATGCAAATGGTTGCTGCATACTGAAATTACAGGATGGTTTTTTTACGGAACACTCCGTTCTGTGCAATCAGCCAAAAATAGTATTAGAATCGGCAACGGATGACGAAATCATCTTTTCAAATGGGGCAGGAATTTTTTGTTCCTTGCCAACCGAAAGTTTGTTGCCCTAAGTATGCATTTTTTAATTGCAAAGCTTGGGACAATATATACCCATTTTATCATAAATGGCTGAAAATTTTGGTGAACAGTTTACCGCTGCCCGGGAGGCGTTAGGTTTAACGACTAGCGAGGTTGCTTCTAAGACAAAAATCAGGAAAGAATATCTAGAGGCTATCGAAAAAGGGGACTTTAATTTTCAGTTGCCCGATGTCTACATCCGCGGTTTTGTCAGGAATTATGCAAAGTTACTTGGCCTTGATGTGGAAACCGTCATGCGTGAGTGCCCAATTAAGGAAGTGCGCGTTGCCGATTCAATAAAATATCACGCCAGTGCGCTCGTTGAAAGCGTAAAGTCAGAGGAAGAAAAGGCTTGCGATGTGAAGGATCAATTGGCTGCGACGAAAAAAGAAAGACTTCAGGACACGTTACATAACCTGAGCGAAAAATTTCCAGGTTTTTCAAAGAAAAATTTAACCATTGCACTTCTTATAGGGGTGATATTCTTGTTGCTTTTAGTGATCATTTTTACGGCACGCAAAAAGAAAGAACCTTTTGATTTTCGCAGTATCACGCCAGCGGAGTCGGAGAAGATACCAAACAAGTCTATCACGCTGTCCACAACGGGAACGGTAAAGGTTGTTGTACGCAGCAAGAATACCTTGGAAAAGATTTATGCGGGGAATTTGTTGGCGGGGATAGCAAAAACAATCTCTTATTACAGACCCATACAGGTTTTTTATGACCGTGGGGAATGTTTGTTGATTCAGCAAGATAATGGCGAAAAAATTTACCCTCAGCCGGGTCGAGGTGCAATAGAAATTAAGTAAGGCTTCCTATGAATATTACCGTATTTGGTGCAGGTGCTTGGGGAACTGCGATGGCGCTGTATTGTAGGCGAATTGGGCACAATGTTACCCTGGTTCCGAAATTTACGGATCAGGCTGAAATGATGCTAAACAAGCGGGAAAATGTAGATTTTCTACCGGGAATTCCCTTGCCGGAGGATATTGAAATTACTGTTGCCGTTGGGCCTGCTTTGAAAAGTGCAGAAGTTGCGTTCATTGGGTGCCCGTCCGTTGGCCTCGTTGATCTATGTAATGACATCAAAGAAGCTAGTGAAAAAACGGGTAGTTGTCCCTTTTTGATATCCCTTTGCAAGGGAATTCAGTCAGCAAGTCTTGAAACAGCATCCGTTGTAATTAAAAACATCCTACCGCAGTTTAAATTTGGAGTTTTGTCTGGACCGACCAATGCCAGGGAAGTTGCCCTTGGTTTTCCAGCGGCGATGGTGCTTGCCGTTGATTCTGGAGACGTGCAGTCCTTGCAAAAAGCGCTGGCATCTTCATCCATGCGGATTTACACAAACAACGATGTTTTAGGGGTTGAATTGGCTGGATGCTTGAAGAACGTCTATGCGATTGGGGCAGGTGCGTGTGACGGCCTGAAACTTGGCGACAATGCAAAGGCGGCCTATTTAACGCGGGCATTACGGGAAATGATTTCCATTGGGTGTGTGTTGGGCGGGTTCAGGGAAACTTTCTACGGATTGAGCGGATTTGGAGATTTCGTCGCAACTTGCATGGGAGCGTGGAGCCGGAATCGCACATTTGGGTCGCGCGTTGGTGCCGGTGAAAGCGTAGAGGAAATTTTCAAAACTCAAAAAGCGGCAGTTGAAGGTTATCAAACTTCGCGAGCGTTTTACAATATCTGCAAGGAGCGGGGCATCGATGTGCCAATCGTAGGAGCCATATATGCCGTGCTATACGAGGGGAAAAACATACGGGACGTGGTCGATGCATTGTTCAATAGGCCCCTTAAATCCGAGCTTTAAATCCGCCGATGAATGAATCGAAAGAGGTGAGGCATGACCGAGAGAACCCGTACGCTGCAAAGTTGATTGCACGGAAAAGGTTGAACAAGTTTGGCAGCAATAAGAGTGTTTTTCGTCTAACATTCGATATTGGCGAATTGGAGTATATCTGCGGAGATACCTTGGCTGTTTATCCGAAAAATGAAGGGAGCGAGGTTGATCCAATCTTGAACATACTTCAGCTTCCCAAAGACTCGAGGATTGAAATCCGGAACAATTCATATTTAATTCGCGACGCTCTGATTGAAAAATTTTGCATAACACACCTGACAAAGCGATTTTTGGACGCATTTGCGCGGAAATTAACTGATCAAGATAGGAGCGTTTTTGCCGAAATTTTTCGCGGTGAAAAGGAAAACCAATATTCCCTACTGGAACTTCTAACTCGTTTTCTAGCTGTGAAAATTAATTCCGACGAACTGTGCAGGCTGCTGAAAAAAATGCCACCGAGATTGTATTCCATCGCATCGTCAAAAAATGCGCAAGGAAGATACTTGGATCTCATAGTTGGAGCCGTTAGTTACAAAAATTTTCTTGGAAACATGCGCCAGGGTGTCGCATCGACATACCTGACGTCACGCATGCAAATTGGGGATTTCGCAGATGTTTACGTCGCCAGCTCCGCTTTTAGGTTACCGTCGAATGTATCCACAGACATCATAATGGTTGGCCCCGGCACAGGCCTCGCACCGTTTATGGGATTTCTTCATGAGCGGGAATATTTGAAAAATTTCGTCCGGGATGTGGGGCACAACTGGTTGTTTTTCGGAGATCAGCATAGAAAGTTCGATTTTTTGGAAGAGGATGAATTGACAAGATTACAAAGGGTCGGGGTGCTAAATATCCTTGATTTGGCATTTTCCCGTGATCAGGAGTATAAAATATACGTCCAGGATCGCATGTTGGAGAAAGGTGAGGAACTGTGGCAGTGGCTGTGCAACGGAGCTTATTTCTACGTCTGCGGCGACGCCGGTCGCATGGCAATTGATGTCAAAAACATGCTAAAAAATATCGCGATCAGGATCGGAGGACTCGAGGAAGAAGAAGCCAATAACTGGCTGGACAACCTCAAAAAAACGGGTAGATATCAAGAGGACGTGTATTAGCTTAGCTGCTTGCCAGATATAAACTTCATAATTGCTTCATCTAGGATCTTTTCGCCGCCTATTATTTCGATGCCTATTTTTAAAAAGTACGTTGGCAGCTTGTAGGAATAGTTCCTTGGCATGCGCACGGCATCTTTTTCCGTTGTAACGGCAAAATTTGCTCCCCGTTGAAGAGCAACATCGTACAAGCAGTTAAGTTCCTGTTCCGTAAACCTATGATGGTCGATGAAGCGTTTCTTGTAAACGATATTGATACCCTGCGTTTCCCAGAACCGTTCGAAACTGTCCGGCATCGCAATCCCACTAAATATGCAGACCGACTTGGCTCTAAGCGAGTCTATGGGCAAGGTATCATTTTCATCTGCCAGGGAACAGAGAAATTTTGGCTTGTGGCAGCATTTGATTAATTCTTTGCCAGGCAGGAAATTATGTATAACATTTTCCACAAAATTTCCTCGATTGAGATCGGATTTTGTCAGCAGAATGTAGGAAGCCCGCTTCAAATGGTCGACTGGCTCGCGCAGAATTCCACGGGGCAAAAGTTTGCCATTGCCGAATGGGTTTGTTTGGTCGATGAGAAGCAGGTTCATGTGCCCTCGAAGGGGAAGATATTGGAACCCATCATCTAAAATTAATATGTTCACTCCATATTTTTTTATGGCATATCTGCCGGCTTTTACCCGATCTTTGTCCACAATCACGACCACACCCGGCAAATTTTTCGCCAACATGTAGGGCTCATCGCCAGCGAGTTCCGAACCGAGCAAGGTTTTCTCTCCGTTACTCACTACGCGTGGTGGAAGCTCCTTTCCGTGAGTTATCCATCGCAAAAATAGTTTTAGTTTTGGCTCCTTTTTGCTCCCGTACCCTCTGCTCAGGATTGCGACTTTCCTTCCCCGTTCGGAGAGTTCACGGGCAAATTTTTCGACGACGGGAGTTTTCCCCGTCCCTCCAACCGTTAAATTCCCTATAACGATTACTGGGCAACCTAGCGGTTGGGACAGGAAAATGTTTTTTTTGTAGAGCCAGTAGCGTAGGCGAACAATTTTTTCAAACAATTTCGAGAAGGCGAGCAGCGGAAACGTTATGGTTCTTGCCCAGGGATTTTTCACACGATCGTAAACAATGTCCGCACAAAACGCTTCGAATTTTTCCACCTTGTTCAACAGGCGACGAATGAATTTTTTATAAAAATATCGAAATTTTCTAAGCGTTCGCATGGCAGTTTCTGTTCACGAACTTTGTTACGTAAAATTGTTCGGCGCTGAGCAACACGCTCTCCCTTTCGAACATTGATTCATACTCAGGAAATGTGGCATCTCCGGGATAATTTCCTCTGATGGTACTTATATACAACTCGCAGCAAAGTGGAAGCAACAATTGGTAAACGCTGCTACCTCCGCAAACCCAGATATCTTCCTCTAAATTTAGCAATTCCTCCACTGAATGAACAACAACCCCGCCAGGGATTATCATAGTTGAATAGGAAAGTACAATGTTTTTTCTGTTTGGTAAAACCTTCCCTATCGATTCGAATGTTTTGCGGCCGAACAACACCGTTGAGTTCTCTGTCATGCTTCGAAAAAATTTCAATTCTTCCGGAATGTGCCAGGGAATCTTATTATTAAGACCGATGGTTCTATTTTCGGCAACCGCAGCAATTGCCCGAAAGCGGCTCATTTTTAGGATGCTATCAATCAATTCCATCGTCAATTTCATATAGCAATGGGCGCTTTGATCGTTGGATGGGGATCATAACCAACAAGTTCAAAATCTTCGTAGCGGAACGAGTCCGTATCTTTTACATCCTTGTTGATCAGCAATGTTGGAAGTGCTCGCGGCTTGCGAGATAATTGCGTCCTCACCTGTTCGATATGATTTTTGTAAATGTGCAAATCTCCGAAAGTGTGAACAAATTCCTTCGCTTTGAGATTGCAAACTTGTGCAACCATCATCGTCAAAAGGGAATAGGAAGCGATGTTAAACGGTACGCCGAGAAACATGTCCGCACTACGTTGATACAGCTGGCAGCTCAGCCCACCATCCGTCGATACGTAAAATTGAAAAAATGCGTGGCAGGGAGGAAGGGCCATTTTGTCGATTTCACCGGGATTCCAGGCTGCAACGATGTGTCGGCGCCCATATGGGTCATTTTTTATGCTATGGATAACCCCTGCAATTTGGTCAATAAAGGTACCCTCCGGAGTGCGCCATCGCCTCCACTGCGAGCCATAAACGGGACCCAATTCACCGTTTTCATCAGCCCACTCGTTCCAAATTTTTACTCCGTTTTCCTGCAAATATCTTACGTTTGTTGACCCTTTCAAGAACCACAAAAGCTCATATATTATCGATTTTAAGTGTGCTTTCTTTGTCGTGAGCAAGGGGAACTTTTCGCTGATATCAAAACGCAATTGTGCCCCAAATAATCCAATTGTTCCGACTCCAGTGCGATCGGGTCGCTCTTCCCCGCTGGAAAGGATCTTGCTTAAAAGTTCGAGATAATTCTTCACCCCATGGGCATAAAAAATTTTTTAATGTGGGCGATACCAAAATGTAAACACTGAAAATTCGTAAACTTGCTTTAGGGTGCGTAAAAAGAGTTGAACAAAGTAAAAGACTCGGTTCATGAGTCCATTATAAGTAAAAAAATAATAGAACTGTAAAGGGATATTTTTCCCTAAGCCGAGGGTAATGTGAATTGACTATAGGCAAGCGCTGAGGGTATTGCTTATGCCACAGAAAATTATGTTATAGAAAACGAATTCCGTGGAAAGATGCTCCAAGGGAATATGGACTGGCTCCACATTCCACTCTGTGCACTTGGCTCGGGACTCATATAGTCATTTTGCTTGAGAAAGGCATAAGTAAGAACCTTAGGCGGATATCCGCGGTTAAAAGGGTGTATTGAAGAACTCGCTCGAGCGGAAACACATTCCTTGAGCTGGGGCTGCAACGTGGCGTGAAAAAGCAGCTTATTGCCTACGTCTACGTTTGAGCTTATGCATTTCGGCCAGGAACACATCGGTGAAATCTGCGGCATTGTTTACTTTTTATCAACGGTTGCCGCTGTGCCATCGCAAAGTCCAGCCAACCCTACCATGTGGGCCTGTACAAGCGGCGCCACAAAATCGAAAACATGTTCCGTAGATTGAATGATTGGCGCTCCATCGCCATCCGCTATGATCGCTGTGCCCACACCTTCTTCCCATCCATTTGCATCGCCTGCTCCTTCCTGTTTTATTTGAACTTATGAGTCCTGACCCCAGGATTTGTGAAATTAAATTTATTGCTTTTATGAAAAAATATGCTACTCTCTCTACAGTGGCATCCTTACCATTATAGAAAAGTGAGAGAATATGGATAAAATTAGAACCTTCAAAGCTGGAGATTTGTCTTCTTTTAAGCAAGATGGGGTAACGCTAGGCCGCCCAAGCGCGGAAAGTGTTCGTGAATTTGAAAAAATATTATCCAGGGATGAGCGTAGCGGTAAAGGGGAGTATAACGGAGAAGAGAACGACGAAAATGCGTCGGATGCTTCATTGTCCGAAAAAACTGGGTCAGGAACAAAACTCGCAGAGAGGGCAACCTTCGCATTGGGAGCTAACAAGGAAGGAACCACCGCGTTAGGTACAGATAAGGGAGGAGTCCCTGCATTGGAAGAAGGTAAGGAAGGAACCACCGCGTTAGGTATCGATAAGGGTGGAGTCTCTGTATTGGGAGCTAACAAGGAAGGGATTGCTGAATTAGGTGCCGATAAGGGAGGAGTCTCTGTATTGGGAGAAGGCAAGGCAGGAACTACCGCATTGGGAACTAACAAGGAAGGAACTACTGCATTAGGTGTCGATAAGGGAGGAGTCTCTGTATTGGGAATTAACAAGGAAGGGACTGCTGCATTAGGTACAGATAAGGGAGGAGTCTCTGTATTGGGAACTAACAAGGAAGGGATTGCTGCATTAGGTACAGATAAGGGGGGAGTCCCTGCATTGGGAGAAGGCAAGGCAGGAACTACCGCATTGGGAACTAACAAGGAAGGAACTACCGCATTGGGTGTCGATAAGGGAGGAATCTCTGTATTAGGTAACGTTAAGGTAGATGATCAAGCGGAAATTGATAAGCGGAAATCATATATCAAGGTGACGGGAAATGTTCCTTTTGGAGGAGAGGTTATCCTAAACAGTTTACGTTTGTCGAGCGAATTTTTTCAAGTCGAGGCTGCCAAAACTCAGAAGCAAGCCGAAGTTATTAAGACTCTTGGCCAGGAGATAGCGGAGAAAGTTTTAGCTTCGACAGCTGCTCTCGATGCCAAACAAGAAGTAAGAATTGCCATAAAAGATAGTATCCTAAAGGATACAGAGGTCACAATTTCCAAGAATGAAGGGATATTATCCGTAAATTTTTATACTTCTGCGTCCGAGTCCGCTTCTTTGTTGGCTTCTAAGCAGGCTGAGTTGAAGACACATTTGCGTACTTTGCAGGGTTTCAATGATGTGGAAGTAGCCGTTTACCAGGAAGAATCTTCCGGTGAAACCTCTAATTCTTCCAATAACGGGCGCTCGCGCGATGAATACGTAGGCGATTACGACGCCGATAATGATAGTAATGGTAAAAAGAACAATCCCCAAAATTAAACTTGTTGTTTTTGCCCAAAAATATGCTATTCACTGTTTCTAGTTGACAAGAGGAGCAAGTAGAATGTTGCATTTGAATAGCTTAAACTTTGCGAATGAGATAAAATCTAATCGTTTAGTCGTTGTGGATTTCTGGGCGCCTTGGTGCGGACCGTGTCGTGCGCTAGGGCCAATC
The DNA here is from genome assembly GCA_031258795.1 of Puniceicoccales bacterium. Lineage (GTDB taxonomy): Bacteria > Verrucomicrobiota > Verrucomicrobiia > Opitutales > JAIRKQ01 > JAIDVZ01. The sequence continues at coordinate 20,275 of JAIRMI010000061.1, forward strand.
GTGGAACAAGTTGCATCGGAAGTTGGGCCGGATGTGGCCATTGGCAAGCTTGACATAGGCGAGTGTCCGGAATTGGCGGAAAAATTAGGCATACAATCCATTCCGACGGTGATTTTTTTCAAAGATGGTGCCGAAGTTAAGCGCATTGTGGGCTTATCGACGAAGGCTGATATTTTAGCTGCCATTGATTCAATGTAGGCAAGATGGCCAATTACCTCGGTCTAGATATTGGAAGAAAGAGGGTTGGCATGAGCAATGGCGACGATGAGCTCAAGCTTGCTTTGCCTATGGATGCCGTGTCAATGGTCGATAGGTTATTTTGTCTGCGAAAAATCGCCAATATCATAAGCAAATTAAATGCGAATGTTGTCATCATTGGTTCTCCTCTCAATATGGATGGCTCGAAAAGCGAAATGTCTAAATATGTTGATAATTTTATATTAGACTTGGAGAAATTTGTTGGTAGCGGCGTAGTATTTGTGACGGTCGACGAACGCTTGACAAGTGTTCAAGCTGAAGCCGATCTGCGAATAGCACGCGGAACAAAATTAGAGTCCCATGGTCACAAGAGAAAAATGCGCCAACGGGGAGTCATTGACTCCAATGCTGCCGCTGTTATTTTACAGGACTATTTCAATGAACTGGCTTTGCGCGCCCAATGAAAATTGAGAAAAATAGACTTTTATACAAGTTCAAATTGCTGTTTAGCGGCCATTCGCTCCGTGAATGGGACCTAATTTCTCCGATTGCCATCGTGATTTTGTTGATTTTTGGCGTGTGTGCCATTTATTCCTCGCAGAGCTATCGGGGAGGTGTGCAATGGAAGGCGCAGATAGGATGGGCAATTCTCGGGGCAGTTCTGTATGTTGGTGCGGCAAGGATAGACTATGGCATTTTTTTGCGTTACGCCCATTGGTTTTATTTTATCAGTGTGGCGCTGCTTCTATGCCTGTGGAGCCCGCTGGGGATGCGCCACTTCGGGGCACTTAGGTGGGTAAAGGTGGGAAAACTTGTCATTCAACCTTCTGAACCGGCAAAACTGGGATTCCTAGTCATGATGGCTGCCATGATGGCCCGGTCCGAAATTACGAATCTGACTAATTCGATTGGAAAAATATTAAAATTTTTACTTGTGTTTTGTGTTCCGATGCTATTAGTATTCCTTCAGCCTGATTTAGGATCCGCTCTAACTTTTCCGCCGATGTTGTTTGCTATGTTGTACGTTGCCAATTTGTCACAAAAATTTTTCATCTATGCAATTTCCTGCGCATTGATTTTGCTATCAATCGTGGTGTTTGACATCTTCAGTTACCGCCTATTTTTAGACAGGCATGGATTGGACATTGCCAATGGTACGGGCTTGTATGAAAAGCACTCCATACTTCCGCTAAAGGATTACCAGCGGAATCGCATAATTTCGTTTGTAGCGCCGGGGGTGGTCGATCCAGGAGGAATTGGTGTTAGCTGGAATCTCAGGCAATCGCTGATCGCCGTTGGTACTGGAGGAGCGTTTGGCAAGGGATTTAATAACGGCACGCAGGCAAAGTTGGGATATTTGCCGAAATCGGTGGCATCCAATGATTTTGTCTTTTCTGTCCTCGCTGAGGAAAGGGGATTTGCCGGTTCGGCCGTAGCACTTTTAGCATATTTGGTGTTGATTTTCAACGGATTGCGAATCGCTGCCTTATCCCGTGACCGCTTCGGTACGTACTTGGCAGTTGGCATAAGTGTGTTATTTTTGACCCACGTTTGTATAAACGTTGGGATGACGTTAGGGTTGATGCCGATTACAGGCATTCCCCTTCCGTTTTTGAGTTATGGGGGGTCTTTCCTATTAATTTGTTGTTTTTTGCAGGGTATGATTCAATCGATATACAGGTTTCATATGAGTTACGAATAGCAAATTTTCAGCGAAAGAGTCCATGTTATTGGAGCTTTTGACATGAAAAATTTAAATAAGAATAGTAAAGTAGAATACGAAGCTGAACATGAGCTGATAAAAAATGATGCCACGGAGCGCGCTAAGCAACAACCATTACTGCGCCGCATAATAAAAGCGCTATCCAGGCATGACAAGGTTTTTCGAGAAATGGTTGTGAATGCTAGCCCCGTTGAGAATCGAGTGGCCCTATTGGAAGATGGAATTCTCGAAAATTTCGAATTTGATCGCTACGGCGAAGAAAATTTTGTCGGTGCAATTTTCAAGGGTAGAGTCCAAAATATTGAACCGGGATTGAAGGCGATGTTCGTTGATATTGGCCAAGAGAAAAACGCATTTCTGCATTACTGGGACATGTTACCGGCGGCGAACGATGGTCAGTTTGAGCTTGTTCGCAACAACCGAAAAAACAAGGTTAAAAAGATCGAATTGCGTGATATTCCCGAACGTTATCCCGTTGGAACCGATATATTAGTTCAAATTAGCAAGGGGCAAATTGGAACTAAGGGGCCGAGGGTAACGACAAATATTGCTCTCCCCGGTCGATGCATCGTGCTGATGCCATACAATGATGAGTGTGGAGTTTCGAAAAAGGTTGAGGATGACAAGGAGCGATCGCGCCTAAGGGACATACTGAACAAAATAAGCATCCCCGATGGCATGGGGGTGATAATTCGTACAGCTGGTATCGGAAAAAAAGCCCGCTATTTTGTACGTGACTTGCACATGTTACTCAAGCAATGGGACGACATTCTTAGCAAATATCAAAGAAGCAAAAAACAGGAAATTTTATACAAAGAGCCGGGCTTGTTAGAGCGGACAGTGCGGGATTTTTTGACAGATGACATCGATCGCGTAATCATCAATGACAGGGAGGCATACGAATTCATGCTTGGTCTAGTTGAGCAGATATCACCCCGTTCCAAGTCGAAGTTTGTCCTGTTTGAGGAAAACATTCCGATTTTTGAACGCTTCAATATAGAGCGGCAAATAGAGCAAACATTTAGGAGGCGTGTTTCTTTGCCATGTGGCGGTGAGATCGTCATCCATGAAACGGAAGCACTGACCTCCATCGATGTGAACACGGGAAATTACAAGGTAAATGGCGACGAGAGTAAAAGTTACATTTTTAGCTTAAACCGCGAAGCGGCTAGAGAAATTATGCGCCAAATTAGGCTGAGAAATATCGGTGGTCTACTTGTCATAGACTTTATTGACATGAAGAATAAACGGGATCGCACAAAATTATATGACTTTGTGCGCAGCGAAATGGCTCGAGATAAGGCAAAGAGCCACGTTTTGCCCATTTCTCAACTGGGTCTTATGGAGATCTCTCGACAAAGGCACTCACAGAGCAACAGCAGCGAACTACGGATTCCCTGTCCCTATTGCAGCGGTGATGGTTTCGTTAAGTCTGCGCTTACGGTATGCAGTGAAATCTACAGAAATATTGTGAATCACGTCAAAAATAATTCCAATGTGCAGAACATGTGCGTTAAAACATACATCAATCCGGAAGTCTTGGAACAGCTTAAGAAAAAGGAGAAATTTTTGTTCGACATTGAGGAAAAGTTCGCCATAAAGCTATCCTTCATTGCGGATACTACTTTTCACATCGAACACTACAAAATTACCCACTGATCACAATCCAAGATATGTGGCAAGCAGTCCTTTTGTCCAAAGCCTGTATCTGCCAAGGAATGAAATTGCCGCATTTGTCCTTCCATCGACTTGCTCGCAGTACCCTTGGGCTATGTTTGCCTCTTCCAGGCGCAGTTGCTCGTCGTTGATTGCCTGCAAACAATTTTCTCCGCACAGGCACATGGTTTCCCAGTGTGACTTTTTTATACGCTTTTTATGGCTGCTTATTAAATTTTTCACCATGGAGAACTGTTTTTGATGGGCTTCAAATGGAGGAACATAGAAGGCGGCGATTGGAGATTGTAGGTTGTGCGTTACAAATATCGCCCCGTTCCGCAGATGCGAAACTAGTACGCAGTTTACGAAGGTGCGCCCCCCGTCGAAGTGTGAAAATGTCATCTGTAGTCGAATGCAGCCATCGTCGCTGTAAAATATTGGTGCGCTCATTACTGGCGTCGCTTCGACCTTTACAACGAGCGTCGCTGCAAATTTAAACTCGTTTTTAGCTAGTGTTTGCCTGATTTTTTCGAATATTTTCCCCGCTGGCCATATGAGTTCACTACCTTCGCTGCTGTACTTCGCGAATAGAGGGAAATCAAATTTGGCATACCTGCATATCACAAACCAAACGTACATGGATTCGACCAGGCCATATCCCAAGAAGAAGCTGATGAATAGCACTAAAAGCGGCCGAGAATGATTTGTAAGCACACTGGTGGCAAAGGTTAAAAATGTACACGTTGACAGGCGCAGCAACCATTTTGCAATAAAGCTTGCCAGCTTTGATGCCAACATTGACGAAAAACGTGGAAGAATGACGGATATCAGCAAAAATATCAACGCGATGTCCTGGTGCGAAAATTTGACGTGCATTTCTCCCTCTTACTTTTTTCTCAACGAATCGACATATTTCCAAAAGGAAGAGTGTTGTTCTACCATCTGTTCCTCGCTGATCGGCAGCTTGCTGCGAAATACAAAGTCCGACAGGGTATGTTGTGGCAAAATGTAATGGCAAAACAATTGCTCATCACTGCGCGGTTCAAGGTAGGCCCGAAAGGAATCAATTTTTATCCTAAAAAATGATACGCCATCGCGCTGAACTTTTGGCAGATCACCATTAAGGGCCTTATCCGACAGTGAACTCAACTGCTCGATCATGCGCAGCCGCATATCAACATCCATCTTATTTATTTCTGCCAAGCTTTGCTCACTAAAAGTTAATTGATACATCTAACAGGGTGCTAATTAAAGTAATTTTTCGGCGAATTTCAACAAAGAAACCGGAGATCTTTATCAACATAGCACTAAATATGCTTTGTGCCTATGAAGGTTTATTCGCAAAACAACCGCTCGAAGCCTCTGGATTTAGCGCCTTCTTGTAAATATACTTCGGGAACATTTGCTAAATAGCAAATTTAAATGGTTTCGCGTGCTGCTCTGGGTTGAACATTTTATATTTTTTACATTTTTAAATTGAATTTTTCGTAAAAATATGCAAAATTACTCGTCTATGACCAAGTCAACAGATTCTGTACCACCGCATCCTCCTGCCAGCCACCCTTCCAATCCACCTGGGAGTGGCACATTAATTGTAACTCAAAGCAAGACTCCATTTTCTGGGATTTTACCAGCTCAAGGTCAAGGAAATGTGGCCGGTGGGATTTCACGGTCAATGGATGAGCGTTCAGTGAAAAGTTATAAAAAGGCTGTGGTGAAAGATGTATTTGCTAAACATATGGAACAGCGAGAGGCCGAACGGAAAAAGGCCAACCCTTTTATTAACTGGCTTAAACGTGTGATCTTTGGTCCTGATATTGAAAGGGATGTAAAGAGTTTTGTAAAACAATATGCGCCTAACTCAAAAGTGAGGAGAGCTATATCAGAAACCATCGCCGAACATATTGGTGAATTTGATCTTAGGGTCGTTACTGCCTACGCCGAAGCAGTGAGAAGGGCAGATGGGGCGGAGGCTGTGCCGCCAGGGATAGAAAACATATCCAAACTTTTTGAGGAGGAGCTTTATAAAAATTTTGCAGTAGCATTCCCTGATAGGAAAATGACACTAGCCGATGCTACCTTGATTGGAGAACGCCCCGATCTAGCAGCAAAAGTCATACAAAATGGCAGGATGGAAAATGTTTCTTGTCAATCTTTTGCTCGGGATGAATCCGGAAGTATTGGAGACCTAGAACATCCTCTCATACTATCGCTGAATTGTAACCTGGATAATTTCGCTGTCCGCGTAGCACAATTCTGCAGTACAATGAATGAAAGCCTATTTTCAGAAGATGTCCCTACACAAGATGCCGCTGTGGATATATTATTGACCCAGATCTGGCATTATTTTATCAAAGACGGGATCAACAGACGTGAAATCCCTGACATGAATTTACCCCGGAAAGTGAAGGTGGTTGGTAATATGAATGGCATTCCCGATATTCCCGATGTATTAAAAAAAACAGAAGATGGGGATCAAAACAAAAAGATGTACATAAAATACATTTTAAATCAGTTCAAGAAAGCTTACGGAGACAGAGCCCTTCAAGCTTTTTACGTATATATGCAAAATTTTACAGGAAGCGGCAACACAAGCCATGGCCTGGCAGCTATTCAGAACATTACTCGGGTTCAGGAAAATTCTTCCGATCTCACTATAGCATCAAATGGAATCAACAGCTACGGGGAAAGGTATGTGACAATGACAATGGATGAAAATTTCAATGTCACCTACCATGTTGTCGAAGATATCACGCCAAAAGAATATAAAGAGCTTTTGCTGAATGATGAAAGAAGAAATAATAATAATCAACTCAAGTTGATAGACATTAAAGATCCAAATCTTTTATTTGATCTCAGTGAGAATGGGGTTGCTGTGGTAGTGATACACTCTTACATCCCCGCTGCGCATAACCCTGACGGCGCCAACTTGTATGACCAATATGATCAGCGGCCAAACAAAGGGAAGCAGGAGACTAATATGAGCATCATCGTAAGCAATCCACCAAAATGGCCAGCGAGTTTAAAGTGAGCAAGAGTTGCATAGGCAAAGTGCTGAGAAAGCTAAAGATCACAGTAAAAAAAGATCAGGGCATATAAAGAGCGGAAGGCCATCGAGGCCGCCGGCTGTTCCTTGATTTTCTTGCTTCCCTACTCTCCGGACCCCAATCCCATCGAAAAATTCTGGGCGAACCTCAAATGAACACTAGCCGACATCCTCCATCCCTTCCCTTCTCTCTTCGACGCTATTCAGTATGCTTTTCTAAAGTAAGATGATTATAAATGACGGCCGCAGATGTTTTTCTTGGTTCTATCATCCGTGGTTTGCTGTTTTTTTATTGCTCCCGGGCATGTTCTTTGCCCACTAAAAGTCGTTTTCTCTTTTTAGCTCCTCTTTTTAGAGATTCGCACTAGCTAACTATCTTTTTGTAGCACTGTCCAGACCTGCTTCTCAGATGTGGGGATCGTGGAATCAATGGTACTCTATCTTGCTGGCTCAAAAACTGAGAGATGTAAAAAGTTTTCAGACGGAACGAACTATTCTGGGGAATGTTTACATTGACCAGCTATTGAAAACCTGCCTTGGTGGCATTTTATTCGAGATGGCTAGTGGCTGAATGTTGACAGCAGCCCAGCTGGCGTGACCTACCACGAATTGGGACATTTCTATCACAACATCAATGGCATAAACCTTCGCAGAAATTACGATATTTTCCACGGTCTATGCTGGAACAAAGACAACAAACCAACGAAATTACATCGCAAAAATAGTATCTGCAGCCCGACCAAACCCAAGACTTTTGGCAGTAGGAGATCCAAAGCTTAGCCCTTGCGGTGATCCAGGGGGCTGACCACCTTCACCGGCTTAGGGTGAACCGGGAGCAGAAGACTCGGAAGTTGAAGCCGCTTCTTCTCGCTTTAGTCTTTCTATTTCACCTCCTATTCTCGCTATCCCTTGCATTTTTCTTTCTATTTCACCTTGTATTTCCGCTATCCCTTGCCCTTTTCTTTCTACTTCGGAAGACAAAATCTCCAGTGGATAAACTAAGAGAAGCTGCAAGGGATGATCTGGAAGAGCAATTTCCCAATTTTGGTCGGAAGCTTAGCGACGAAGTTGTAGATGTTTTTATTGTTATTCGATGGAGCCATCTTTTAAATCCTGACATGGTTGGAGGTCTTAGCGATGGTGCCAAACTGTTGTGTGAAATTTTGGAGGTTAATATGAAAAACATAAAAATAGGAATAAGAAGAGGAAGCTATGAGACCCATAGAATGTGGGGAGATTTTTCCAATTCCGACGAATTTGGAGAATCGAACTCCGCATTCGCAGCGAGAAGTAATGGTCTCATTGAAACACTTAGGGGCCAAAATGTTGATCTTAGGGATCGCTGCAAGAGAGTAAAGGGGAGATCACGGCAATTAGCCGATTTTGGGAGCGAAATAGGCGCTC
>JAIRMI010000008.1 GCA_031258795.1 Puniceicoccales bacterium
CCGTTAAAAAGAGGACTGGGAGTCTTTGAAGTGGAAGATTTGAGCTCGTTTTTGAGAGAGTTGGAGTAAGAGGGAAAATTTGTAACTTGAAAAGGGGTGGAAAATAATGAGCAAAAATTATACTTATCATATTGATAATGCTGGCGTTCATAAAACATGGAAAGCTTGTGATTCTAACATCGAGTCCAAAGTTGGAAAACATAGCGTAAAACATAGCGTCCCACATTACAAAGATAGGATAGCAATGTCGGGTCAGAGTTTGGAAGCACTTGGAGAGGCTTTGAAATTAAGGAGCAAAGATACTATGTATTTTGACACATACAGGAGAGCGTTAATCCAGTGGCTTTCAGATTTTTTCGATAAATTGCGTGGTAAAGAAGGAACGAAGATAGCTCACGAATTGAGGGATCAATTGGCGATGGGTGGATCAGAGATTCTTGGTAGAACCAAGCGAAATTCAAAGCTGAGGGATACGTTGTATAAATTTGAGGAATGGGCCAAAAAATGTCCCGGGCTTGAGAAAAAGCTTGTAAAATACCTCATTGACAATGGAAAATTTGGCCTTAACCCTGAAGGGGTGGAGACATTGAGAGGTCTGTTTTATAGGTTAAGAGTAGTATTTTGATGTTATCGAATTTTGAATGTCTATTTAGGATCGTACTAAGCGCGCTGTTTTTGAAAAAATCAGAGTAAGAGGGAAAACTTACCGCAAAGGATAAACAGGATTGTCCCAAGGCTTAGGAAAGGGGCAAAGGGAAGAATGGAGATGGTATGGCTCTTTTTCTTTGGAAAAAGAAGCCTCCACAGTAGGAAAGGGAGGATAAATAGGGTTCCCGTTGCCGATCCTCCGAAGATAGCATAGAGGCATCCCTTGGTGCCGCAAAAGGTGCCGATGGCGCCGATCAGTTTAATGTCACCGAGGCCAATGGCTTCTTTTTTGAAAATCCATTCCCCTAGCATGCCGATCCAGAATAATATGCCCGTGCCGCATAGAAGCCCAAAAACACTGCGATGAGCGGAGGCAAAGACATTCGTTGTGCCGTGTATTTTTGGAAAAATTATAGAAACTACGAGACCGATGCCCGCCAGTCCAATGGTTAAAAAATCTGGAAGCTCCATCGTGTCAATATCTATGAAGGACACAACGAGCAAGCAGCAGGTTAAAGAGAAAAAAATAGCGGTTCGCGTGGCATCTCTTTGAGAGAGAAACATGATCGGCAGCAAGAAGCCGGTCAATAATTCCAAGAGGAAAAATTTAAAGGGGATCCTAGCTCCGCAGCACTTGCTCCGCCCTCGCAACAGAAGCCAAGCCAGAATGGGAACATTTAGACAGGGAGGAATGGGAGCTCCACAGGCGCAATGCGAATGGCCGAAAATTACGGATTTGCCCCTTGGTATGCGATCGACACATACCCCTAGAAAGCTCCCAATACATGCTCCGATTATGAATAAAAATACGAGTAAGCAGGTCATTACCTCCCCACCATGCCATTGTGGAGCTCTTTTGCAATCTTGATTGCTTCATCGAGGTTTCGGCCGTAATTTTCACTATTGGTTGAATCGGATACTTGCGATCGGTGCAATTTATTGGCCACCTCTGTCGTAGCTTCCGCTATGATAACCTTACGGCCACTGTAGGCAAATTTGTCGATGATTGCGTGAAGTTCCTGTAAGCCGCTTGCATCGATGAAAGGGACCTCGCGCATGCGTAGAATAAATATTTTGATGTGGTTGTTTGTGTTATTTATTATGCCATCGAACTTGTCAATCATGCCAAAGAATAGGGGGCCATATATGGAATAGATGGCTATTTCACGCGGCAGATAGGAAATTCGATGATTGCGAAATTCTTTGCATTGCTCACAACTCACACTGGATAGCGTCGATAGCCTATAAATCAAAATAAGCGCCGATAATATGACACCCACATTGACGGCCAACACGATGCCACAAATGATCGTCAGCAAAAATGTCACCACCAATGTAACCGCATCTAGGTGTGGGGCATGGAGGATCGTCGATAGGAAAACTTCCGCTCTGCACATATTATAAGCAACCATGAATATTATTGCGGCAAGGGTGGCAAGGGGGATATACGCTGCCAAGGGCGCGCAGAAGCAAATGGCGAAGACCAATGTTATGGAACTGACCATGCCGACGAGAGGGGAATTCCCTCCAACGCGTATGCCCGCTATTGTGCGAGCAATGGATCCCGTTGATGCGATGCCGCCAAACAGCGGGCACACTATATTGGCAATGCCTTGCCCTATTAGCTCCTGATTCGAGGAGTGTTTGGCGTCAATTATTTTGTCGATAATAACCGCTGCCAATAGCGATTCTATGGCCCCCAGCATGGCAATTGCAAAGGCCGATGAGGTTAGCGAAGTTATCCTAGCAAGGGAAACGTTTGCTGGCAGATGTAGCCTTGGCATGGAATTGGGCATTCCACCGAATGCGCTGCCAATCGTAGCTACGGAATCGAGTCTAAATAGATATTGAACTGCCATTCCAAAGGCCAGGGCAAGCATCGGTCCTGGGATTGCCCTGAGGGGCGTTTTTTTGGCAAATATTAGTATCAACAAGCTGACACAGGCTACCATGGTCGTAGCAAGATTTATCGATGGCAGAGCCCGGGTAATAGAGGAGAGCTTTCCCAGAAAATCCACGGGCAGTCTGCCGCATGTTAGCCCAAAAAAATTTGGAAACTGCCCTATGAAAAGGTTGACTGCAAGGCCGGACGTGAAACCGGTTATCACTTGCTCTGGTATGAATTTTATTACCCTACCGACCTTGGCGGCTCCCATAATTATCAGCATGCAGCCAGCCATAATTGTGGCGAGTTGCAGGCCATCAAAGCCAAACTGGGAAGAAATCGAGGTCAATACGCCGATAAAAGCTCCCGTTGGACCGGAAACAAGCACCCGGGACCCACCGAATATGGAGACACAAAAAGCTGCAATCATCGCCGTATGTAAGCCGACTTCGGGCTTAACATTGGAAGCAATGGCGAACGCCATGGACATGGGTATGGAGACGATTCCAACAACAATCCCAGCGCAAATATTTCGAAGTATATTTCTTCTCTGAAATAGCCCACTTCGAATTGCTTCGATAAGCGCTATCATAATGCAGTCCCGTTGATATACAAAAATAAGAATGAGTCAATAAATTTCATAATGTTTTTTATCATACATGCCATCCAAGTTTACATTCACAAAAATCTTGCGCTTTTTATCAGTTCGGATTTATGTTCCTGCAAAGGAGCTTAATAGGTTAAATTATGATTTCTTTTATTCAACAAATTTTGCAAAAACATCACAGATGGGTCCTTGGTGTGCTACTGGTGGTGATAATTGTGTCTTTTGTATTTACCATAGGAGCCATGCCGGGGATAGCTAAAAAACGCAGGACAGTTTTTTATGGCAAAAATCTGATGTCTAGAAAGGAAATGCAACCGATACTAAACGCCGTGTTAATCTTATCGAACGCTGCGGGAACACCCGTATATTCCAGGCAGCAACTCGATTATCTGGTTTTGGCCAGGTGTGCGCTACTATCCCAAGCGGATAAGTTGTCAATTCCTCCGATGAGTGATGAAGCATTGGCTGAGTTTATAAAGACCTTGCCCGGGTTTTTCGATGAAAAGCATGAATTTTCCAGGGAAAAATATGATGACTTTGTAACCGCGTGTGAAAAAAATGGATTCGAAAAATCAGAAGTACGAAAAGCCTTGCTCGACGAGCAGCGAATTAGTGCTCTAAAACGGGCCGTAGCTGGTAACGGAATTGTGTTTGATTATCAATTAAAAAAGGCACTTTCGACATTGTATTCCGAGTATGATTTAGCGGTTGCCAATTTAAGCTACAGTTCATTTTCACCCGAAATAAGCATTGATGAAGAGGATTTAAGAAATTTTCATAGGGAACATGCGGATAGGTATAACATTCCAGAAATGGTAGCCGTTTCCATCGTTCGCTTCGAGGCGCCCCAGGTCGATGGGGCAGTTCACTTGCCTCCGGAAGCGATCCTTCGAGAGTATTTTCAGAGTGAGCGCAGTCGATTCAATGTTTACCCTGACTTTGAATCGGCTAGGAGCGAGGTTGCCATCCAGTATTTAAACCTTGAATCACAGAGATTGGCAGGGCAAAATGCTGACGAATTTGTCGGCGAGCTGTATAAGGGCGACATTAAGTTGAATTCCGAGGAATGGCAGAACTTGATGTCAAAGTTTGGAGTTTCAAAGCAGAAAATAGCGGCCTATTCCAAACTTAAACTACCAAAGGTTGAGGGTGTTCCCGAAGCGGCACTGGTCGATGTGTGCGATATGGATTCGTCTCGCTACTATTCCGAACCATTTGCAACGGATTTTGGTGCTGCGGTTTTGATTGTTGAGGGGCGCAAAGAAGCCCATCCGTCGACGTTTGATGAAGCAAAAAAACGCGTGGAAAAAGATATGCGGGAGGAGATAAAGGCTAGTCAATTTAAGGCTTTGGTGGAAAAAATAGAGGCGGCTCTTGGTGAAACGACCAAATCAAACCTGACCGATAAGTTCGATAAATTTGGGCTAACGCCACAACTTTTTAGTGAAATTTCCATTAAAAAAGATAGTGATAAGCTTGATCGCGAAGTTTTGATGATGCTGACTTCTCCTAGGGATGACGAGCGTGTCCGCTCTATACAATCCGGCGACGGGGTTGTTTTTGTTGTTGTTTTGGATCGGAAAACACCATCTTTCGCCGCTATGAAGAAGAAAGATAATGGCGAAATTAAAAAAAGACTCATGACTTTTGACCGTGATTTTTGCTTTGCGGAATATACCGATTGGTTAGTGGAGCAGGAATTGGGCAAGATAAAATAATTGACAAATTTGTGAAGGCTTACACCGTCAAGCCATGTTAAAACATGGCGTTTATACAGCTTTAGCGACACCTTTTATTGGTGGCAAGATAAGTTATAATTGTCTGAGCAAGCTCATAGATTTTCAGGTTGAATCCGGAGTAAGTGGTATTGTTGTTTGTGGGACCACTGGCGAAGCGCCGACACTTTCCTCTGAAGAATATGAAGATGTCTTGCGATATGCGGTGGAGCGAATTGCTGGGAAAATCAAGGGCTTTGCCGGTGTCGGGTCCTTTGACACGAAGCAGGCGGTGAGCAAAACGAAGTTTGCCCATGCCATTGGCTTGGATGGTATGTTGGCTGTTACACCGTACTACAACAAGCCTACGCAGAATGGGTTGGTCGAGTACTTTCGCCAAATTGCCGACTCTACGGATAAGCCCATAATTCTTTACTCCGTGCCCTCAAGATGTTCCATCGAAATCGCCGTTGACACGGTAAGGATTTTAGCTGATGAATGCACAAATATTTGCGCCATAAAAGAAGCAACGGACAATTGTGCTCGTGTGGATGCCATACGGGAGGTTATTCCCGAAGATTTCGTCATTTTGAGTGGAAACGATTCCATGACCATTCCCTTTATGGCACTCGGTGCCGGTGGTGTGGTCAGTGTTGCTTCCAATTTATTGCCCCGGGAAATGGTGGCAATGGTTGACCATGCTTGCAGGGGAAATTATACTTCCGCGTTGGCAGAATATCGAAAAATTTATCCCATCATAAACAAGCTTTTCATTGAAACTAGTCCATTGCCTATAAAACACCTACTCCAAAGAAAAGGTTTGATAAAATCATCTGAATGCCGATCGCCCCTTGGTAAATTATGTGAAAAAAGCATCACCGAGCTGGATAAATTGCTGTAATTCTCAACCTGTAACTTTTACCTGCGAGGCGTGCGTGTGGGTCTATTTAGGGATGCTTTCACATTATCCAGTACGCCGTTTAGGAAGCGGTTTGATTCGTCGGTGGAAAGCTCTTTGCCCAATTCTATTGCCTCGTTCATGGAGACAATGGGGGGAATATCATCCCTGAAAAGCATCTCGTATATCGCCAGCCTTAGGATTGCCAAATCGACTTTGGCTATTCTCTGGATTGGCCAATTTGTCGCATTTTTTTCGATTAGCTCATCGATAACGTCTAAATTTTCCACGGTCCCAATGGCCAACTCACGGGCAAATTTATAAAATTCCTTGGCTTCCGAGCCGTAGCATTCCGCAAATTCGTCGAAGCATTGCTCCAGTTCCCGCAAATTTTCCGCTGGGTTTACTGCCCAAGCATACAAAAACTGCACCGTCAACATCCTGTTTCTTCGCCTGGGAGATAATTCATCGGTTGCCACCGAAGCAGAGCTATTTGAATTAATTCCATGGTCAAGCCATTTGTTTTGCCGCTGAGAAAACTAGCTTTATGTAAAATTCTTTATTGCGCAAATTGGCTTTGATGGTATACTATATCACATATGTTAAAAAATATGGATGCGGTGAAATATTAAAAAATATGGATACGAAAAAATTTTTTGTGTCATTTCTCGTTGCCGCACTATGTGCCATTCCAATTTCTTCCTATTGTAATCACAGGAGATTGAGGATCGGTGTAGCGGCGCAAAAGTCTAAACTTGGCAGTGCAAAGTCTAAACCTGGCAGTATACAGAATGGGAAAAAACTTTTATCTAAAGAAGAAGTAGCTACCCTAGCGAGAGAAGTATTGGGGGAAGATTTTCAGGGAGGGTTTTTAATACACAAGGTCATGCTGGATGGAAAGCCGTTCTTATTCTGCGACTTAGCGTCGTCGAATGTTGTCGATATCGTCTCTAGGGAGATAGGGGTTAGTACTTACGATTTCTCCAATATAGATTTTAAAGAAGGTGATGTTGTGATAGATATTGGGGGTAATGTGGGGATGATTTCCATATTTTTAGCCAAAAAATTTCCATTTTTGAAAATTTATGCCTTTGAGCCCGTTAGAGAAAATTTCGAAAATTTTAAAAGAAATATCAAGCTAAACAAAATACCCGATGGCACTATTGTTGTTGAAAATTTAGCGGTTACTAAAAATGGTAGGGATATTAGCATGTTAGTAAACACCCTTGTGTCTGGAAGTTCGGCTATGGCGGAATATGCGCCC
>JAIRMI010000030.1 GCA_031258795.1 Puniceicoccales bacterium
CGATACCACTCTCATCCACATATAGTCATCCCACTCCAAAAAAGCATAATGAATGGCGTCGGAGAGAGAAGGGGAGAGGTGGAGGATTTTTGTACAAGGACATTGCCCCCTCATAGTCCTCACGTTTCTCCTCATCCCGTTCTTTATAGGCCCTGGTCTTTTTTTACTGTGATCTTTAGCTTTCTCAGCACCTTCCCAATGCAACTCGTGCTCACTTTAAATTCACTGGCCATTTCCCTTTGATAGACATCTGGATGTTCTTTCACATACTTTACTAGCTTTTCCGGATCCAACTTCCTGTATTTCCTGCTCAGCGGTACACGCTCTAGATTCCCCGTTTCCCTCAACTTCTTCTTCCATGCAAATATCGCACGCTCACTCACTCCAAACGCTTCGCTCGTTTCCTTTACACCGTGCGTGCTTTCCTATTTTAACACCCTCTTTCTCAAATCCGTTGTACAGTATGCCATACATTCTCTAGGCATAATCTTTATACGCTTTTGTCAAGTAGTTTGACTATAAAGGAATAGCAGAAGATTTGAAAAAGTAAGAGGCGGCAAAGGCAAAAAGCTCATACACAAATCATTCACAAAAATTGCAATCACAGAATCAATTGTAGGCTTTTGAGGAAAAATGAACGGAAATTATTGAATGCTGCCCTTCTATTTCCAAATATTTAGGATTAGAATAAGCTTAAATTTGCCTCATGCTGAACTTTGCGGTAAAGTTTTTGTAAGAAATTGGCTGGCAAAACCTTAGAGACTTTTTTTGGGATTAAGTCTCCGTTCTAAAAATGTCCTCTTCTTTCCAGAACAGCGATATTCTCGATGTGCCGCGTTTGTGGAAACATGTCGATTGGTTGTAGCTGTCTAACTTCGTATTTTGTGGTCAGGGACTTGAGATCCCGGGCTTGGGTGTCAGGTGCACAGGAAATGTAAACAATTTTGCGGGGAGCAAAGGCTAGGATTTGTTCAATAAAATTGCCGCTACACCCGCTGCGCGGCGGGTCAATTACCACACAAGTGCGATCCCCTTGAAATGGAATTTGGTCGAAAATTTTGGCCGCATCTTCGGAAGTAAAAGAGAGATTTGTAACGCCATTGATTTTGGCATTTTCCCGAGCAAAGAAAATTGCTTCCTTGTCGATTTCTACTCCACGCACATCGCAAAAATATTCCGCTCCACAGATGGCAAATACCCCCACACCACAGTATGCATCCACCAAATAATTGCATCCTTGACTGGCTTCCGTGACAAATTTCACCATCTTGGGCAGAACGTGAGAATTATTTTGAAAAAAAGAGCCCCCTTTAAAGTGAAAAACAAATTTGCCAATATTTTGCGTAACAATGGCGTTGCTATCCGTGGTAACGCCTTCATTTCCCTCGCGCAAAAGCAAGGTTCCTCCGCGCTTGAATGTTTTTGCTAAAACTTTTGTCCTTTCACGCACAATGCCGAGCTCCTCATTAATGTTTTTCGTGGCAATGGAGCAGCGCTCCACATTCACCAACTTCGAATTGCAACCGTTTGCAAGAAACCCAATGGGGAAGCTTTTATCCTCTTTAAATTTTTGAAAGTGGGGGGTAATTTTCGAACGGTAACCATAGATATGCTCGGAGTGAATGCATTCACTAACTTCCCCATCCACTCCGCCCAAGCGTAGCATTGCCTCCCTTACGTGTGCCCGCTTCATGCGGAGCTGATCCGGATAAGAGATGTGCTGATACTGGCACCCGCCACATTCTTCAAACAGCGGACAAACAGGCTCAACCCGCCCATCTGATGATTCCAAAACCGCTACTAGGTCTGCTTCGGAGAAATTTTTATGATTCCTAAACACCCGTACCTTGACCAATTCGCCCACACACACGAAGGGAACCATAACCACCCAATTGTTTATCCTACCAAGACCAAGGCCAAGATTTGTAATCGCGGAGATACGCAATTCCATTTCCTCGTGGTATGCAAACGGTTTGGGAATAAAATTTTTTGGCGACCGGGAATCCATTGAATAAGCAAACCGGGAAGTCTTCCCTTTTCAATGCAAATTTGTCCAAAATTTTAGACTTCCATTTTTGGGATTTTGGTGTAAAATTAGACTATGACTGGATTTGAACAAACCCTTGGCCTTGACGGAGATGGAAACAATATTGAAGCCACTGCGGAGGACGTAGCTGAAATAAAAAAACGATTGGTTGAGCTTAGGAATGCGGCCATGCCAAATTGCGAACAATCTCCCGTTGATCGCAGAATAAATGCTTTTTTGAACGAATACTTGTGCATGGATTCCAACTATTCTTGGCTACCAAAATCCTCTTTTCCTTGCGATAGATACGGAATTTCCCGCATACTTTCGTTGCCGGAAAATGGAGATGAATTTCACTGCGAATACGTCGACAGCTACCGCATATATCAGGGGATTTTAAACAACCCATCCACCGATAAGCGAACAACTGCCGGAGCATTCCATATCGTTGAAGGTAGCCTTCCAGTCCCAAGTGATAAAAAAGAGATCCCAAAGCAAGCTTTCGTAAACATGCTCAAAATGGCATTCAATCCACCGGATGACATGCTTGTGCTGCCATTTTCATCGGAGCAAGCACCCAAGGATAAGATGTTCGTTTCAGCTTACTTTAAGCCCATAATATGTCCGAAAGTCGTAAGCAATATTTCTGCTAAAAATATGGAAATTCGCTTATTTTTGCCGGGAAGTTTGGTTAGCATATTAGACTGTACTGAGAGCATATTCGGCAATGCTGGCTCGCCATTTTTACCTGAAAATGATGCCGCCATGGATCCGGAATCCTGGTCCGGATGCGCGGGCTGCATAGTTTTTGCGCCGCAGCTGCGAAAATGTAAAAAAAAGGATCTCGATCTTCCCCATGTTTCTCAAGCCACCGAACGGCAAAGGATGGATGGCATGTGCTGGAAAAATGAAGATGAATTATACCACGAAGGGAAGCCTTTCCGTGCCGTTGCCCGCTCAAATTCCGGCGTAATTCTCTCGATTATCGGTGACAGCTACAATGGATATGGTAAAAAGGAAATAAAAACGCAATTGTCCTACGCGGCTAACATGTATGGTCTCTGCGAAGAGGAACATTCCGGAGGGGCGCTGGTTTTCCCCAGATATGATCTGGGCGATGAATTCAACTATGAAAAGTTTTTAAAAACTGAACTTCCATCCTTCGAAGATCTAATAAAAACCAACGGTGATGATATGGATCTGCGGGAGGAACGATATGCAATCGACAAAAATTATGCTTCCATAATCTATGTCCCGGGCAATACAACGTTCAATCTTCCGAAACTTGAGGCAAAATGGCAGTGTGGCGGCGAAGAAAAGACATTACTCATTGAGCTGGATAAAACCTATATCCTGCCAAATGGATATAGTATCCACGTAGTCAGACCATCCTATGACGGAGGACAGTGGAAAATGGTGGGAACGTCGCCGGATGCAACTTTTTGTTACAAACCTGCCACGGTGTCCGGAGGGGGAAAATCCGAAATAGCCAAACCCCTAGATGCGATAATACACGGCTCAATGATGGTGGCCAGTTACGACGCCGATTTTGCCCTAGTGGACAAAATTTTAAAGATGGGTTTTTCGAACAGATTTAAAGACGAAAGCATCAAGGATGAGCGACATATCCTCGACACATCCCGCACCCTCGGCTCGGTGATAAAACTTTTAAATTGCAGCGAAGAATACACGGATGAATACAACAATTGGTTAGGAACGATTCCTTCCCACATTAAAGAGCTCGTCCTTGCCGTAAAAACCTTTTACAAAGAAAGTTGGGGCGAAGATTGGCAGTCAAATTTTTCCGTCGACATCATCAATGGGCAGCCCGGACATGAGCTGTATTACCATCGGGAAAAACTCGTTGATCAGTACATTCGCATTGGATTCACTCGCGAAAAAACCTGGAGAAACTTTTCTCTGCGCGAAGATTTTTATCCGTCATTCAAATTGCAATTAGCCGATGACATCACTTCCAGTGTCACTCTTCCGGCCAACACCATCGAAGGGCTCAACCGGGAATATGGCAACCAGTCCGTAAAATTTGTACACAATTGCGAATATCGGCTCTATCAGCGCCCGGATGAGGCAGTTATTCCCGGCTATGATCGGGAAACGGAGTATGAAATTTCGAGGCCGAATACATTCACCTGTAATTACAAGCCGCTTACAAAAAATGATGTGCGAAGAATGATAGACAATCGTATCCAATTTGAAAAATACAGCCCACCAATGAAGGAATTGCTCTCCAATTTCCTCAGCGATCCCCTGGCGCCGAAGTATGTCGTCTGTCCCTCAGAGTTGAGAATCTTGCCAAACGGTGAGGTGAGCAAAAATGAGCGTTACCTGCAAAACCGCCAGGATGTGTACGATCGGAAAGCAGTATATATTTCAAAGTTGTGCATGAAATTGTACAATGGAACAAAAAACATTGGCGATGTAAAATTCCCCGTCCATTCCATTTTAACCGGCAGGCGAAACAATCCGCCGGAGGTAAAAATACGGGCACTAAGCGTGTATAACCCATTGCATTACATGGATTTACCTGAATTGTTTATGGAATATGCTTCTAGTATGACCGGAAAATCGCCATCAACGACGGGGGCTGGCTTGGAAGGGGCGATGACTAAGGGCCCATTCAACGCTCTAAGCACCGTTTATGACCTAAATAATGCCCTACTTTCATTCATACTATGTGATTATCACGGTTTTTTGTCGGCAGCGGGGTACGTTGGTCCAAAATTTCGCGTGGACCATGACATCACCTACATTTTGCCAGAAATTTGGTCCCGCATGCATGTTCAGGAACGGGATCCAAAATTTTTGATCGAGCACGGCTACCTGGAAGCTTGCAAGGACTTCGAACATGATGGTAAAGCGATACCATTTAGCCGCATGGGCTACCGCATAACTCAAAAATTTGTGAAAATATTTGCCGGACGCGTGTTATCATTTCCCTGTTCGCTTTTTTCCGAGGAAGTGCTCCATCCCGAAAAACAAGACCTTTCGATCTTTGCCGATAGTATGGCAAACATTGTTGAGTCGCATAAAAATGCTGCTGAGATCATAATGTCAAGCAACGACGCTGAACAAGCCATTCCGCCACTAAAGGCACTCCTGGACATTATGCTTTCTGAAGAAAGAAATGGCATAACGCTCAATTCTCCGCAACTCAGAGATCTATTCAAACGGGAAAACGTACTGAAAAGCGAATGGTATCTGGAACGGCTAAAAAGCAGGCAGATATATCATATCGAACACCTAAAAAGTGGCCTGCAATACCTACGCCTTTTCGCAAAAACAAATGGAGATAGCAAAGAACTAAACATTCAAGCAAGAATTGACAAGATTTCCAAAGAACTGCCTTTCATTAGCTCCCCGGAATACATAAATAACTTAATCGGCACAGTAGGCCGATAGACCCCACCCTAGTGTCAGGACTAGTAAAGAAGCATTGACAGGTTAGGAAAAGGCCAATAGGAAATTGAAAATAATGGAATTGATACGAAAGGAAGCCTTTGAGGGGCTAAGTAAATGTTTTCCAAAGTTGCAGGGTTTTCCGAAGTCGCGGGTGGATAACCGGAGTGTGATCAGTGGGATAGTACGTGTTTTCCATAACGCTTAAAAGGAAGTATGTGAAAACCGACCGCCAGCCATGTGCCTCACAACTACAACCGTTCCGAAGTTGCGGGGGAAGCCAGGGGTGGACGACTGGAGAGTGATCAGTGGGATAGTATACGTACTCCGCAACGGGCCGAAATGGGAATGCGCTCTGAAGGAATATGGTTGATAAAAGAAGAGGATTTTGGACGACTAAAGCCTGTATGGTCAGTACAATA